>CALJOA010000101.1 GCA_937981585.1 uncultured Pirellulaceae bacterium
TGAGATTTGAGATTTGAGATTTGAGATGAATGTCAAACATGAATCCCGGGGAGGGCAAAGCTCCTGCTGAACCAGTGTTTCCATCTGCTCTGTAGGTGGCCACTGATTTTCAAGTCGTCGAGAAAGTTCCTTGTAGAGCTGCACGCAGTTGAACTCATGAGCAACATCGAGTGGAGTTGTTGCGCCCGGTAGCTTCCAAAAATAAAAGTGCAGTTAAAGATTGGATCTATTAGATTGGATCTATTTTATCCGAATTGGTCACTCGGTTTCCTTTGGCGTTTCAAGTGCACGAGCGGTTCCATCGGACGCAAGCGGTGTCTGACTAGCGGTGGCCGGCGCGAGTTGAGCGACGCCAGGCATTTGGTCAAAATCACGCATCTCCCGCTGCAATATCTTGAGCAACGTTTGCAAAAACGCCACGACCATCGGGCCGATCAGAATGCCAATTGGGCCCAGCGTCGCCACACCGCCTAGAACACTCAAAAGAGCCAGCAGCGGATGCAAGTTAGATTGCCCATGTAAGACATACGGCTTGATCACGTTGTCAGCCATTGAGATGATCGCCACGCCGTAGATTGCCAACCCGATTGCGGCAGGCATGTTGTTTTGAAAAAAGAACAGGTACAGACAGCACGGGATCCAAACGGCGGCGGCGCCGACAAACGGAACCATTGCGAGCACCGCCGAGAGCACCGTCAGAAGAAAGATCGAGTTCAGCCCGACGAAGTAGAATCCGATCCCGGCAAGTAGCCCTTGAACCAGCGCCGATAACAACGTCGCAACCACCACGGCACGACTGACTCGCGCGAACTCGTTGGCCAGTTCTTTTTCATGCTCATCATCGATTGGCGACAAACCCATAAATGACTGCAGCATCTTGGGGCCATCAAGCAGAAAGAAGTACAGCCCAATGGTCATGATCGCAGTACCCAGCAACAGGCTGCCCAGAAACGATGCGCCGGTACGGCTGAACCCGACCAGATTTTCTTTCAGGAACGCTGTGCCGTTTTCAATGTACTGTTTTGTGTCGTCGTCGGACGGATTGACCAGATCGACAATCGCGGCTTTGGTTTTGCCGCCGAGTAGCTGGGGCCGGAACTCTGAAAATTGCTCTGACGCTTGATTGAGCAGCATCTGGTAATTGTGCATGTCTTCTTTTTGTTTAAGTCGCACCTTCTCTGATTCGCTAACTGCCCATTCCATGCTGGCATGCTTTATTCGCGCGTCCTTGACACTCTTGGTGAACTTCGCCCAAGGCGTTGATGGCGGCTGAACGTTAGTTGCTGACTGAGATGGCGCGGGAAGTTGATCCCAGGTAAGGGACTTCTCTTCCGAGATCAGCTTGGCCGATTCGTACACATCGTTGAGCAGTCGTTCATGCTCGGCCTTCCGTTCGGGGCCCGGTCCGATCGCTTCCTGAGCCATTTGGAGTTCGTTTTCAATGACTTGAACTGTGTTGGGCAAATCTAGTTTTAGGCTGGTGCGTACCGTCTTGATGCCATCATAGATTTGAGCGGTATTGAATTGGCGAAACGCGGCGCGACCTTCGGCGGCAGCCAGAACTAGCAACAGGCAGATCGGAACCAGTACCGTCAACATGATTGCTGCCGTGGTCGCCAAAGCCCCCAGCGTTTCCCGCCCTCCACATTTGTCGAGGATCCAGCGATGAAGCGGTCGAAAAACGACGACCAGAAGCGCAGCTAAAAACAACGGAACCAGAAACTTGGCCATGACCTCGTAGAACAGGAAGACGAAGATCAGGATGATCGCGATCAGAAGCCCCAGCGAAATGTATCGAGAAACATTTGACTTGTGGTGTGAGCCCGAGGGCGGCGTGCCATGCGCTGTGGGCAAAGACGCAGTAGCGGTTGGCTCGGTTGTCGACACTGACGTGGGCTCTGTCGGTGCCGGATCGGGTTTCGAATCGTTGTTTTTGGTCATTCACAAATCCGTTTTTCAGAATTCAAACTAACGGCATTTCGCGTCAGCATCATTCAATTGTTTTTAAGCCTGCGCCATCGACTACTGCCTGGAGCCGGGAGTGATCTTGAACTCGATGCGTTTCCCGTCGCGAGTAACAGCGATCGTTGTTTCCTCACCAATTTTTAATCCATCAATGACGGCAGTGTAATCGTAAATGTTCTCAATTTTCTTTCCCGCCAGCTCGACGATGATGTCGCCGCCAAGCACACCTGCGTTGGCAGCTGGTGCGCCGGCGGTCACGTCAGAGAGTTTCACGCCAACGACGTCTTCACCATAGGACGGTACGCTGCCGAGGTAAGCTCGAATGCCACCTCGCGGCATCTCCTTGGGTCGGGAAGCCTGTTTGATGTAGTCCGGGGCATCGTCCCGTTTGACGAGATCTCGGGTAATCAAACCCATTAGTTTTGCAATCCGTGCGGCGTCGGGATAGTTGAGTTTCTCGGGGGTGTCGCGCGGTGTGTGATAGTCGGTGTGCGAGCCAGTGAAAGCCGAAAGGATCGGAACTCCGGCTCGATAGAACGAACTTGCATCAGTCGGCAAATCAGTTTCGTTGCTCAGCGTTACCGGCAATCCAACGACAACGTTTTTTGATTCGATCACGCTAGGCCAGTAAGAGCTGCTGCTGATCCCTTGCAAGACGAGCTTGTCGGTTAGTCGACCGACCATGTCCATGTTTAGCGCTGCAACGATTCCAGTGGCTTTGGTGGTTGGTTCTGCCTCTTGAACCCGGATCATAATTTTATGCATACCATGCTTATTGATCAGTTCTTTTAATTCGGTCACAAGTTTGGTTTTCACGTCACCGTCAGCAACGATTTCGATTTTGAAATCGGGATAGTGTTTGGAAATGAACTTTAGCGAATCTTCAATGTCTTTCTTTGTTGCAGGCTCTTCGTTAATCGTGAGTTTGCCCGATGCAGTTATTCCCAGCACGAAATCGTGTGGCGTGTACTTTCGTTTCTCCTTTTTTGGGACTTTCAGTTTGACTGACTCAACAAAATGTTGTGATCCGTGAAGCCCAAGTTCTTCTCCCGACCAGCCAGCGAAAATGATATCCCGTTTGAGTTTCAGTTTTCCGGATTTCTTCTGATTGGAAATGTACTCGGCGATCTCAAGCATCGCCGCGACTCCCGAGGCGTTGTCATCGGCGCCAAAATGAGTGTTGTTCTTCTCGTCCTGTTTGGCGAGGCTGTTGTTCGACTTGCCGCCGCCCAAGTGATCGATGTGCGCCCCGACAATGACGACTTCGTCGCTGGGCTTGTCACCGGCCATCATCCGCCCGACCACGTTGCGGCCCTTTCCAGTGATTTTTTTAACGTCAACCGAAGCGGCGACTTTGAAGCCGTCGAGATTGAAGCCCATCACCGGATCGCCACTGTCGAGTTTGTCTTGCAGTTGTTTCAGGTCCTTACCAGCCGCGGTTAGCATCGTTTGGGCGAGTTCGTCGGTAACGCTGATCGCTGCGATGCTGGAACCGCTGGGCGAAAAATCGTTCTGCATCGGTACGAGTTGCTTGCGGACGTTTGAATTGGGACCGCTGACGACGATTAAACCTTTGGCGCCATTTTGCCGAGCGTGGAAGGCCTTCTTGCGCAGGTCGCCGTGGAACTTGAAGTGAAGAC
This sequence comes from uncultured Pirellulaceae bacterium, assembly GCA_937981585.1. Classification (GTDB taxonomy): domain Bacteria; phylum Planctomycetota; class Planctomycetia; order Pirellulales; family Pirellulaceae; genus Mariniblastus. Next base: position 3,606 of record CALJOA010000101.1, read on the forward strand.
GTTGCTCCTGCTCGGCCTTTTCGGGAATGAAGCGAAACACCATCACCCATTTGTCTTTGACGTCGAGGTGAACGTACGAATCGTATTCATCGATCCCTTCTTTTTGAGGTGCCACGATTCCGTAGCCGGCGTAGACGACCTCAGAAGGATCGATGGAAACGTTGCCGGAAAAAGTCAGCGGGCGCCAGTCTTTATCGACGACAAACTCTTTGGTTTGGTCACCGATCGTCAATTTAAGATCGTTGGTTTCGCCGAGCTGAGCTCCGTCGGGAAAGTCGAATTGTTGGAACCAAGTGCCGTTGTCACCGGCGGGTTCGGCTCCCAGATAATCCAGATACGCCGCCACGTAAGCGGTGGCTTTTCGTTCGCCGATGGAGCCGGTCATGCGGCCGCCAAGCTCTTTTCGGCAAAGAAAGTCTACATGTCGCATGATGTCGCGCGGATCAAATGTGACGCTGGATGTTTCAGCCGATTTGGTTCCGGTGGCGAATGCTTCTTTGGTTTCATTTTCGCTGTCGGAATCGGATTTGCTCGACGCGATCGACTTCAAAGCGTTTTCATGGTTCCAGTTGGCAAGGAAGATCTGGGATTTCTTCTTCGGGGTTCGATTGGAAGTCCACGTCAATTTGCTTCCGTCGGGAGTGAAACTAGCCAGTCCATCAAATCCGTCTGTGTCGGTGACTCGGACCGGTGCCGATTTACCTTCGGCATCGACGAGATAAAGTTCGAAGTTTCCGAATCCGTGTTTGTTGGTCGTGAAGATCAAGTATTCGCCGCTGGGATGATAAAACGGCGCCCAGCTCATTGCTCCGATGCGCGTGATCTTTTTCTGATCACTGCCGTCGATGTTCATTGTCATGATCTCAGCGGTAACTCCGGATTCCGAGAATCGCCGCCAGCAAATTTTCTTTCCATCGGGAGAAAAGAATGGGCCGCCGTCGTAGCCAGGAACGTCAGTCAGTTGCCGAACGTTAGAACCGTCGGCGTTCATGATGAAGATGTCCATCATGTAGGCGGGATCTTTTTCGAACGTCTTTTGCTGTTCCGGGGTAAGCGATTTCAGGTGCTCGTCTTTGAATCCGTTTCGATTGGAGGCAAACGTGATCAAACTACCATCGGGCGAGTAGGAGCCTTCGGCGTCATAGCCTCGGGCGTTTGTAAGCCGGTTGTACTTTTTGGCGGCGCGGTCGTAAGCGTAGATCTCGTAGGTTTCGTCATAGTCCCATGAGTAGCGGCGAGTTTCTCCTGACTCACGGAAAGCGATTTCATCCTTTTGCTTTTTTCGAGCGTTAGGATCGTCTTGGGTGGATGAGTACAGGACGAGATTGTTGTCTTTGTGGATCCACGCGCAAGTCGTCTTTCCATGGCCAGGCGAAACAGGTTCAACATCGCCAGTCTCTAGGTCCATCAGATAGATTTGAAAAAAAGGATTGTCAGCGCGCCGTTCGCTTTGAAAAACCATCAATGATCCGTCCGGGCTGAAGTACCCTTCGCCGGCACGTTTGCCTTCGAAAGTCAGTTGACGGGACGAAGAAAGGAATCGTTTTTCGATCTTCGTAATTGCTGAGGCTTGGTCGTCAGTAGCTTGACCGTAGGCAATCCCGCTGCTGGTGGTAGGGGGCGCCAGCAGAGCCGTCAGGCAAACAACAGTTATCAGCAGAGGTCCGGGCATGTGTTTGGGTTTTAATTTGGATTTCATAATGTCGATCGCTTCGATTATTTTTAACCCGCCAAGTTGAGCCAAATGTTGGTAGCGGGGGTGGTAGCGTGTCTGAGGTTCCATTCTATATTTTCGCCTGATTATTCGCTTCGGGGGTGGCGAGGAGTAATGTCGCCCACAAAAGGGGGTAAATTCGTTCACATTTGAGTAATCCCGCTGGGGGCTGTTAAAAACGTAGGTAAAATTGCGGTTTGGCCTGAGTCTGAATTGCCGAAAATGCCGTAGTTATTAGTATTGGATAAACGGCGCAAAAGGGCGACTTAGTAAAAGCGGCTGAAGAGGCGATTGCCGCAGTTCAATCTCAAACTTGCCCCACGGGACTTTGAGTCCAGCTCCACTCACTCTAAAACAGAACTCGCCGAAAGCGGTAAAGCTTTGGCTCTGTTGATATCGGATTGACCAATGATTGCAAATCGAAGCTATGACTGTGTTGTTATCGGAGCCGGCCCTGGTGGTTGTACTGCTGCGTCAATCGTAGCCGAACAGGGGCATTCGACGTTGCTCATCGAACGTGACAAGATGCCGCGATTTCATGTCGGTGAGTCGCTGATGCCGGAGGCTTATTGGATCTTCGAGCGGCTTGGGATTTTGTCTGAAATGGACAAAGTCGGATTTACTCGGAAGCACGGCGTGCAGTTCGTCAGCAAGGCTGATAAAGAAACCCAGCCATTCATTTTCGCCGAACATGACGATCGTCCTTGCAGTCTTTCATGGCATGTCCAGCGCGATAAATTTGACCAACTGCTTTACGATACCGCGTTCAACCGAGGTGCGAATTGCTCGGATGAAACCAGAGTCCTCGACGTCGACATTCGCAAGAAAGGGCCGCATCGGCTGACGTTGCAAACCGCTGATGGTAAAGAACAAGAGATTGTTGCCAAGGTCATCATTGACTCATCGGGACAGTCTTCAATGATTGCCAATCGTCTGGAGTTGAAAGAATACTATCCCGATTTGAAGAAGGCTGCGATCTGGGCGTATTTCGACAACGGCATTCGCGCTGGTGGTGGAAATCCGGAAGTGACTTGCATTCTCAATACCGAAAGCAAAGACGCTTGGTTCTGGTACATTCCGCTTGGTAATGGAACCGTGAGTGTCGGTTTGGTTGGCGACAACGATTTTCTGCTCAAGCGAGGTGGTTCTCCGCAAAAGACATTCGAAGAGGAGATCAAGAATTGCCCGGGTATCAAACGACGATTGATTGATGCCACGATTGTGGAGGGCGGCAGGTATCACGTCGCTAAAGAGTTCTCTTATACTTGCAAGGAGCAAGCCGGAGATGGTTGGGTACTCGTTGGGGATGCCGGCGGTTTTATCGATCCGATCTATTCTTCGGGTGTTTATCTGGCGCTCAAGTCAGGCGTGATGGCTGGTGAAGCCGTCGCTGAAGGTTTGTTCGCCGACAATCTTTCTCCCAAGCAACTGGGGAAATGGACTCGGGAATACAACGAAGGCGTGAAGTGGATCCGCAAACTGGTTCGCGCGTTCTACACCAAGGAATTCAGCTTTGGCGGCTTTATGAAATCCCACCCGCAACACGCCCAGAATCTTACGAACCTGCTGATCGGTCGAGTGTTCGAAGGCAAACCTGGCGAGATTTTTGAAGACATGGATCCTTGGATCGAGAAAGCCAAGAACGGCGAAAGCATGGAAGTGGCGGCCAAGTAGGTTTGATTTGCCTCAGCATCTATCACTTTTTGGTCGGTATCTCG
>CALJOA010000102.1 GCA_937981585.1 uncultured Pirellulaceae bacterium
CCTCGCTCGCGCTTCGGGCTGGTATTACTTAACTTAGACATTGACCGAAACTGGAACCCAATGAAGCAAATCGTCGCCATTGTGAAACCGTTTCTAGCCGATAAGGTGATCCAGTCGCTTGCTGGATCGACGGTCGATGAGATCTGTATCCGGGAAGTCAAAGGTTTCGGGCGCCAGAAGAATTACCTTGAGCAGTACGGCGAAAACGAATATTCGTTGGCATTTGTTCCAAAAGTCGAAATCTCAATCTGGGCCGAAGAAGAACATGTCGATTCAATTATCGATCAGATTGTTGCAGTGTCGCGCACAGGTAGACTGGGCGACGGGAAGATATTGATTCTGCCTGTTTTGGCTTCTCCTGCTGGCGGCAACCAGCGGGAATAGTCCCGTGGCTTACCCAGCTCATTTTGCTGAGGCAATCTGCGCAGAATCGGGGCGTTTTAATGGTTAGAGCCAAATACTCAATGAGTAACGTCCTGTTGAGTAGGTTTGCGTCCCCTTTGTGCAGCTTAGCGCAAGTGCAATTTTAACGAGTTTTGACTATCATAAATGACAGAGACAACTGAGTTTAACCGAAACGAAACTCGCTTTTTACCCAACGTTGGACCAAGAGAATGACCTTTAGAAACCTTCGCCCATACCTCAGCTTATCGATCTGCCTCGCAATGGTTGCTGTGCTTTGTTCCTCAGTTGTTGCTCAGGATACCGTCGATTTCGTCACGCAGATCAAGCCGATTTTTGAGAATCACTGCGTCAAATGCCACGGTCCAGTTGAGCCAGATTCGTTTCGAATCGATGATCGCGACGATGCACTCGCTTATATCGAACCGGGAACGGCTGACGATAGTGATCTGTATCTCGTGTTGATTTCCGATGACGAAGAAGAAATCATGCCGCCGCCCAAAGATCACGATGATCAGCCGCTGACTCCGCTATCAAAGAGTCAGATTAAGTTGGTTAAGACGTGGATCGATCAAGGGGCCGACTGGCCAGAAGACGTCGAGCTGGTTGACGCTTCCGGTGCTGCTGCGGCAGCGGTTAGTCAAGAGCCGGGTTCTGGAGATGTCGGCGAAGACAACGGCAATGGGCTTGATCCAGAAGCCGAGGCGGCTGCGGCTGCAAAGACTCAACAGATTTTCAACGCGGTTGGCTCGCTTCACCCGGCCGCAGTTCATCTGCCGATTGGACTGTTGTTGGCTTCCGGATTGTTCGCCCTGTTTAGTTTGCGTGGCAATTTTGTGATGAGTGATTGCGCCTATTACTGTTTGTGGTTGGGAACCATCGGAGCGATCGTCGCGTGTGCGAGCGGTTGGTGGTTTAGTCCGATGGAGAACCGAGGCACCGTCGTCGAATTTTCGGATCTCTTTAATCAGGAACACAAAGTATTCTGGCATCGAACTGGCGCGCTGATCGTGACTGCTGTTGCGTTTTTGCTGGCACTGTTCGCCGCTGGAGCCAGAAATCGCGATCCCGATGACGGGATTCTCTGGAAGCTGGGATTGATCGTGTTGGCCTGTGGGATTGGTTGGGTCGGCCACACTGGTGGCGAGCTGCACTACGGAGAGAAGCATTACAAAGACCTGCACGGCCTATACGAAGAGATGATCGGGCCAGCCAAGGCCAAACCAAAAGCCGATGTAGACGAGGAAAAACCAGGCGAGATCGAATCGGTCGACGAAAATATTTAGGCGTATCGTCAACGGAATTCAACTGAACTCATTCAATTATTCCTCCCAGGCAAAGCCGAAAACCATTTTTGCGAACCCGTGGCTGGCAGTCAAAATACTCAAAAGTGCAGTAGAAATGCAATAATCACACGAGTATAGGAATCTGGCTACGAGAAGACTCCCGTTCGCATTAAATTGTTACTGGCGATGGTTTCAAACTTTTGGCCGGAATGTCAATGGTCGGAAATCGGGAAACCATGAAACTGATAAGCCCGAACTTCTTGTGAGTCCGGCTAATTCAAAGGACACCTCCATGAAATCGGCAAGCTTCAGTTCAGTAAATCGGCGTGATTTCGTTAAGGCAGGTGCAGTCGCGGCAGGACTCGCAGCTCTTCCCAGTTTGAGCGAGGCAAATGTTCTTGCCGGACCCAACGAACGAATCAATGTGGCTCAGGTTGGCATTGGCGGGAAAGGAAATCATAACCGCAAGATGTTGCTTGAGACTGGGCTTTGCAACATCGTTGCTCTTTGTGACATCGATCTCGAAGGTGAGCGGACTTTGCAGGCGCGAATTTCGAATGGCGATGTGCCTGTGCCCAGCGGGAAAGACATCAAGGAATTCGGAAAGATCGAACGCAAAGCACCGTACTTTACGGATTTTCGCAAGATGTTTGACAAGCTGGGTTCTCAGATTGACGCGGTGGTTATTTCGACGCCCGATCACACTCACTTTCCAATCGCCATGGCGGCAATGGCACTCGGCAAACACGTTTGGATTGAAAAGCCTCTTGCTCATACCTTCGGACAGTGCCAACGCCTCATCAAGATGGCGGAAAAGAGTGGAGTCGCGACGCAGATGGGCAACCAAGGGCATTCGTCGGCCAACCGAACTCAATTTGAATCTTGGACCAAGGCTGGCGCGATTCAGGATGTCACAAAAGTCATCGCACACATGAACAATGGACGACGTTGGCACGGCTGGGGCGCCAAAGTAACCGAGTACCCTCAGGAGGCGATGCCCAAACACGTGGACTGGGAATCGTGGACCGGCCCGGCACCCAAGAACCACTTCAGTTTCCGGCTGCACCCGGCCAACTGGCGTTGCTGGTTCGATTACGGTTGTGGAGCACTCGGCGACTGGGCACCGCATATCCTTGATACGTGCCACCGCTATTTGAAACTTGGCTTACCCGAAACGGTCACCGCCGAACACCTAAGCGGGCCCAACAAACTGGTCTACCCTCAAGAAACCACTTTACGTTTCAGTTTTCCAGCAAGAGAAGAAATGCCAGCCTGTGATGTTTGGTGGTACGACGGTAAAAAGAACCTCGTAAAGTTGGACGAGGAACTCAGCGACGTGGATGTCAAGAAACCGGGTAAACTCATCTTTGGCAAAGACCGCGTTTTCCAAGGCGGTTCGCACAGTAGCACATTGAACGTGGTATCAGGATCTGCTGAAGGATTACCGGAGTATGAAGAAAAGATGCCAAACCATTGGCACAACTTTTTGCAGGCATGCAAGGGCGAAGCCGAATCGAATTCTCCCGTGTCCGTCGGCGCGCCGCTAACCCAAGTATTAGCTCTGGGAATGATCGCGCAACGGCTTGGCGGTACAATCGAATTTGATCGTGAAAATGAGCGAATTACCAACAATGAAGAAGGTAACCGATTGCTCGACCCCGCACCAAGATCCGGCTGGGAAGAATATTACCGAATGTAGTCTGCCATTAGCCCAAGTTTGAATAACGCGTTGCCATGACGTTGTTGGTTTGATTTGCCACGAGGTGAATTGGCATGCCCAAATCAAGACAGATTGCCCAGCGGGTTGAATCGCCTCGGTGCAGAGCTTCGTGATTGAAAAGAAATTTCCATGCGTCTGCCGAGCCTCGAAACTCTTTGGGGCCAACATACTCGACGATTCGATAGTGTTGCGGTTTTTCTCGCCAGTTTACGGGGTCGAACTCAGGATAAGGTTCCACTAGAAAAGCGTGGAACTGTGATTTCGGTTTTCTTCTAAGCTTGGTCATCTCAATCAATCAAAAGAGTAGGAATCCGTTTTTGGATGGGCTTCCTGCCAGAACCGGATTCAGCGAAACGCTTTAACGATGAAGCGTTTTTCCGGTCCCAAACGAATGATAGATTTTGCGATGACACCTCTGGTCAAAACAAATTCGCCGCAGAGATTTTTCGTAGGAGATGCTATCAGTTACAACAGGCTGACGGCATCATGCTGGCGATGAACCATTTGCGAATACTCGCCGCCAGATCGCATTAACGATTCGTGGGTTCCTGTTTCAACGATCTCGCCTTCCTTAAGTACGACAATCTGGTCGGCATGGGTAATGGTTGACAGTCGGTGGGCAATCACGAACGTTGTTCTGTCTTTCAATAGCGTCGACATTGACTGTTGGATCAATTGTTCGCTTTCGGTATCCAGATTGCTGGTCGCTTCATCGAGAATCAGGATCTTGGGATCGGCAAGCAATGCCCGGGCGATCGAAAGCCGTTGGCGCTGTCCGCCCGAGAGCTTGACACCGCGTTCGCCGATGATCGATTCATATCCTTCAGGAAGGTCGAGAATGAACTCCTCCGCATTGGATCGCTGCGCCGCTTCGATGACTTGTTCGTAGGTTGCATCCCGTTTGGCATACGCGATGTTTTCGAAAACGGTTCCATCGAACAAAAAGACTTCCTGTTGAACGACTCCGATCATGTCGCGATAAGAAGCCAGTTGATAGTCGCGTAAATTGAGGCCGTTGAGCGTGATTTTTCCCAAACGCGGATCGTAGAAGCGAGCCACCAAATCGGTGATCGTTGTTTTACCCGCTCCGCTTCGCCCAACCAGCGCAACTACCGAGCCGCCGGGAACGGTCAAACTGAAATCGCGAATGACGTCCTTGATTTCCGTTTTGGACAGTTCACCTTCCCTTTCGTTTTCGTCTTCATCCAAACCTTCAACCGGCTCATCCTGCGAGTCGTTGAAGTCTTCGTCGGCATGGTAAGCGAACCAGACGTTCTCAAAAGCAATCTCGTCAATCTCCGGGCCGGCGATAATCGCGTTCTCCGAATCCGGTTTGTCGATCGGTGACTCAAGCACTTCAAACACACGCTCCATCGACGCCAGCGATCGTTGCAGTTCCGTTAATGACTCAACGATTTTCCAAACCGGATTGAGCAATAGCAGCGTATAGAATTGAAACGCAGAAATGTCACCGATTGTTGTTCGTTGGTCCATCGGCACATTGTTGGCAATATCGCTCAGATACCAGTAGCCACCAGCCCAGGTGATCACAACACCGATCAGCGCCATCAAGAAACCCCACGTACTCCACAGAATGATCTCGCGTTTGGCCGCGAACATTCGCATCCGCGTGATCATGTGATGTCCGACGGTGTACTCAGTCGATTCACGATGCTCGCCGCCAAATGCTCGTACGGCGCGGATTCCCTGGAACGCTTCGCCGACACGCCCATCGACAAACCCAACGTCTTTTCGAATCGCCCGGTAGATCGGTCGGATTCGGCGAATCGCGATCATACTCAGGATCATGATTGGCGGAACGATTCCCAAGGCTGTTAAAGCCAGTTTCCAGTTAAGCGAAAACAGGATCACCATCGCGAGAACCAGTCGGAGAACTGCAACTCCCGGCGAAATGACCGCCATCTGCAACAGGCCGGTCGTCTTGTTGATATCGTCGGTTAACCGGGAAATGATCCCACCGACTTTCATGTTCGACAATTTGTCCAGCGGCAATCGAATCAATCGATCAAACAGTGCTCGACGAAGCGAAAGAATCACTCGGACGTTGAGCAGACGCTGATTCCAGGCTCTGGCCACGCCCAGTCCCCGCGTCAGAACAACGACAGAAAGAAATATTCCGCCAACAACGTTCAGGTGAGCGACTCGGGTCCCGGTTTCCATATCGGCCAACAGAACCCGATCAATGATGTATCGGGCAAAAAGTGGTTGAATCAGTTCCAGTACAGAAACCGAAACAGCGAGAAAGCCCAACAGGGCCACCATTTTCCAGTGTGGCCAAAGCTGGTCGATGTACAGCCGCAAGTAGCCGCGCCGTTTCTGTTTCTCTTCAGGCGTGAGTTTTTTCTTGCGGTCCTTTTTTCCGTCGCGGTTTCGATCGGACTCTTTACCGCCTCTGCCTCCGCGACCGCGACCGCCACTGAGCTCGCCGTTCCTCAGCTTGACGAGGAATTCGCCGAATCGTCCTTTGGAAGTTTTGGGTCTCGGGGCAGGAGAGGTTGAGTTGTTGGACTGATTCATCAAGAAACGCTGAGCAAGTAGTAGCGACCTAAGCAGTGGTCGGTTTGGGCATAAATGATTCCCGCCATCACAGGAGACGTATCCGATTAGACATCCTTGAGGTGTGAGCCACCAGTGCTAACGCAGGGTGGACTTGCAGCTCCAGCGGGTGTTAGCCGGGGCACAACAAACAACCCAGAAGGGGACTTTGAAGAGGAAAAAGTTTGAAACACAGAGACACGGAGAGCACAGAGACAGTTGCTCGAATTTCTTGCTCTGTGTCCTCTGTGTCCTCTGTGTTTTTTAAAAACGATCGCTATCCCAGTGCGACCTTTTTCTCCGAAACAGTATCAAGCGCATTAGCATGATCTGGGAATACTCGGGCTAGTCGTTAGGGGCGTTGCAACAAAACACAATTTCTGAAGGAGAAGAGTTTGAAACACAGCGACACAGAGAGCACAAAGACAGTTGCTCGAATTCCTTTCTCTGCGTCCTCTGCGCCTCTGCGTTTTTAAAAAAGCGATCACTATCCTAGCGCAACTTTCTTTTCCGCAACATTATCAAGCGCATCAAGCATGATCTGAAGATACTCGGGCTCGTCTCCTTCAAGCAACTCCTGGACATGAGATCGCGGATCGTCCAGCCAGCGAGTAAACGCCGCGGCATAGATCCCGATAAACTCATAGTCGCAGCTTTGCAGTGATCGAAGCAAGCCACCGTCGACCGCCCGCAATACAGGCTCGCGGACCGTCTCCAGTGAAGACAACGCGAATACGCCGGCAAAGGAAACATACTTAACGCGGTCCGAAACCATCTTTGCTGCCAGTCCAATCGTCAGATCGTCCAATTGGTCAAGCTTCGCAAGCGCCATGACGGCCTTGGCTCGAATTTCATCGTCACGATTTTCGGCCAGCAATCTGAGTTCGTCCGCAACCTTTTGCCCGTTGAGTTTCAGGTTCTCTACCGCTGAAATCGAATGCAAGATAACGACTCGGTCGGGTGACCTGAGTTTATCCAGAAGGACGGCCTCCTGTTGCTCGTTGAACTGGTCGTCGCTTTCGAGGCTGCGAACGGCGATGACTTGCTTTGAGATCGAAGGTTCTTTCGCCAAGTCAATCCACTGGTTCTGAGTTTGCGCCAGCAGCTGTGACGAAGCCGTTGAAGGATGGAAAAACGAATCATCAGTTTTGAATAGATACTTCAGCGACTTTTTCATTGGCCGCTTGACTTCGCTGGGAAGCTCGCTGGCCCAGGCCGGATCCTTTTCGTCGCGAACCCAAGCCGCAACTGCGTTGGCATAGGCAAGCGCATTGGTATCAAGGAACGGCCGCGGGAAAACGTCCCAGTAAGTCGAATCCCAAAACGAATTCGATTGTTTGACAAAGCTAAGCCCGTTTTGCAGCGCCCCCAATCCGGTCCCCACGACTGCCAGATCGACGACCTCGGGGAAGTGAGCGTAGGGGAACTTCTTTTGGAACAACAAATCGCTAAGACAGTGATGAATCACGGTTGCCGCCGTCAGCTCGGGCTCGTTTTCCATCTCCGTGTTCAAAACGATCCAGCGCTGTTCGACATCGTACTTGCCCGGCAGACCGCCGAGACCTTCACAAGTTCCACCGCCTCAGCCACCGCCACCACATTTTTCGGGTGCCAATGGAACCGACTGGATCGTAATTCCACTGACGTCGTGGTTGAGATGGTTGCCCACAGTTTTCAGGACTCCGTTTGCCGTTTGCAAAGTGCCGGCGCTGGTCCCGAGCAGATCGTCTTTTTTCAACACCGGCAGCGTGAACCGCTCGAACCCAAGACATTCGGCAAGCTGTTGGAGATGGAATTCGATCCGAGGTTTTTCTTCATCGGAAACGCTTGGGGCGGATTTAAAGAATGGCATTTCGAATTATCCAGTTGTTTGAATCTTTAGAGACAGCATACTGACAATTCAAATTTTTGGCAGCGCCGGCTTGGCGATACGCGAACTACTAAAATGCAACGCTCAGTAGTGTTTTGTCAATCGTAGAACCTCGGGATGAATATTAGCCGTTTGGGCGATAGCCGGCGATAGCCCCGGTTTTTCACGGAGCAGGCGTGACTAATCCTACAATTCAATACTGACAAACAACTAAAATCGAGTAACCGTCGAGACATTGGTTTGGTGTGAGCACCATAGTCTCTTTTGCCAACTTACTTAGTCAGCCTCTTCGGTCACTGGATGTTCTTCGAGGTGCCACTTGCAAAGCTCCCACTCAGGATCGTGCTCCATTCGGAAATCGAACGGGCGCGGCCGACGTTCGCCCTTTTCATTAACGATCGATTGTAAAAAGTCATTGACTTGGTCGGGATCAAACACCCGCCAGATCAACTCCAACGCACCGTTCCAAAGGATCTGGCCAAGGAACACAGCATTCGGCTTTTCCGTATCATCGCCAATAATCGCCATGTCGAGGGCTTTGCCAAACTCGTCGATAACATCACGCTCGGCGTTGGTTGGCATTCGGTCTTCGTCAACGTCTTTTAGCTCAATCATTATTGAGAGATGCCATCCAAAGACAATTTTTGGTTCGAATCCACGTAGGCCAATGTTAATGACCGCCGAGCCCATCGAGCCGTCTTGCTCGAACTCAAGCAAAGCAAATGATTCTTCGGGAATGACGACTTGGTATTCTTTAGCTTCGTGCTCTGTCACTTGAGGGATTCCGTTTGTTGATTAGGGTCAGTTTGAGATTTGTTTGAACTTCGTTTGATGCTCTTGATTCTCAGCTTCCAAACGCCACGACCATGAGTTGCGATCACCATCTCTTTGGAAGGTTTGTGAATCGCAATGTCGTGTACGAATGCAATTGGGAGTTTTGAACCAAGCACATCCCAGGTGTTCGCGCCATCGGTTGTCACATAAACGCCCATGTCGGTACCGACATAAAGAGTCTGCGAATCGAAAGGGTCTTCGCGGATAACGTTGACAGGCCCACCAGGTATGCCGGCGCTAATGTCTTCCCAATTCGCACCGTAGTCACGCGACCGATAAACGTAGACTTGGAAATCATTATCTCGCTTTCCATTTTGCGTCAGGTAAACGGTGGCTTCGTCGTACTGCGACGCCACGACACGCGAGACCCATTTGTTTTTCGGCAGTCCGGTCAATATCTCTTGCCACTTTTGACCACTATTTTTGGTCACATGCACTCGACCATCATCAGTTCCGGCGTAGATCAAGCCGAACGTTTTTGGCGATTCACTGATCGAGCTGATCGTCGCGAACGAAATATTGCCTTGCTTTTCCGGGTTGTTATAGGTCAAGTCAGGACTGATCCGCTCCCATTTGTCGCCACGATTCATGCTGCGAAACACGTACTGCATCCCGTGGTAAATCACACGGGAGTTGTGCGGTGAAAGCATGAATGGCGCAAGCCATTGCCCTCGGAGCGGAGGTTCGCCAGCGGCGGCTCTGGGTTTAATGTCAACCGTCTTGTTAGTGTAGAGGTTGGATCGAATGATGCTGCCGTAAAAATTTTCCGAGTAAAGCGTATCCTGATCGTCTGGATCAATCGCGTGATAACTCGCTTCGCCACCAGGCACCTTCTTCCATTTATAGGGATCGTCTTTTCCTGGCTCGTGATCCGAAGGTCCGCCCCAACTGAAGTTATCCTGCACCGATCCAAAAACGTTGTACGGTTTGTAGTTGTCCAACGCCACGTTGTAGAACTGCACGCAGGGAAGATTTTCGAGGTTCTTCCAAGTCGCTCCGCCGTCGTAGGATAAATTGATGCCTCCGTCGTTGCCATTGATGATGTACTGCGGATTTCCAGAATCGACCCAAAGCGCGTGATGGTCGGCATGTAGCCCACGATCCCAGAGTTGCTGGTAGTTCTTGCCGCCATCGGTCGACTTGAGCAATGCGATGCCCATGATGTACGAAGTTTGATCATCAGTCGGGTCGACTCGAATTTGCCCGAAGACCCACCCATAGGTTGAGTACAGCTTTTCCATCATCCTGTTGGACTGACTGGTTTTTGCCCACGTTTCTCCGCCGTCATCAGAACGATAGACTTCAGCGCCTTTGATGACGTCCTTTCTAGGTCGCCCGTACGAATCGAGCTCACCGTCTTTGGCTTTGCGGGCAATTTCGTGATTATCGATCAGTGCGTAGACAACGTTGGGTTTCGAGTTGCAAAGCGAAATTCCGATTCGGCCCGTCTTGTCGCGTTGAGGTAAGCCTTCGCTAAGCCGTTTCCAGCTTTCGCCGCCATCGGTGGACTTGTAGATCCCGCCACCGGGACCGGGAACCGGATCGTTCCAAGGTCGTCTGATCCGATGCCACATTGACGCCAAAAGAATGTCGGGATTGGACGGGTCGATGATCAGGTCACTGCCGCCAACCATCTCAGATTCGTAAAGCACCTTCTTCCAGGTTGTGCCGCCATCGGTTGTCTTGAAAATCCCGCGCTCTGTGTTGGTTGTGTACTCGTGTCCTCCTGCCGCGACCCAGACGACGTCGGAGTTTTTCGGGTGAACGACAATCCGGGCGATATGGTGAGTGTCGGCCAGACCCATGTGAATCCATGACTCACCCGCATCGGTTGATCGGTAGACACCTGTGCCCGCCATGCTGCTGCGAAAAACATTTGATTCACCTCCACCGATCCACAACGTATCAGAGTTGGAAGGATCGACGCTGATTGCACCCCAAGCCGCCGAAGGCGCATCGTCAAAAATCGGAGTCCAGCTGGTTCCTTCGTTCGTTGTTTTCCAAACACCGCCCGACGCCGTGGTGACGTAGAACGTGAATGGTCGGTCAAGCGGTTTGGCAATGTCGGTTACCCGACCGCTCATGTGAACCGGCCCGATATGCTTCCATCGAAGCCGCTTGTAGGGCGAGTTGTCGCGCATTTCCAAATGCTGATTGTGCCAATCCAATCTTACCTTGGCCGAAAACTCAGGCGGCTTGGTTTGTCGATTGACATTTTGCTGAGCTTCGACGCCGGAAACCAAAATCGCAATCATCGAAAAAATGGCGAGTAGACTGTTGATCGTTCGTTGAGTTGTCATTTCGAGCGACGCGCTGAATCAGGAAATCAAATGTGGACACCATATCATAACCCGAAGCGTAAGCGAGAGCGAAGTGGCGCTCACGCGCGCCCTCGCTAGCGCGTCGGGTTATCATTGAGTGCCAAAGAGGCGCTGTCCTGCTAGTCATTCCAACGAAAAATTGCCAGTGCGATCATAAACGGAATCACACTCCAGGTAATCATCACGGCAAACTCGGGACCAAGCGTCGTGATTGACTTGCCATCCATCATGATCGCCCGTAGCGCATCGATGACAGGTGTCAGCGGTAGCAGCTTGATGACCGGCTGAACCAGTTCCGGGAATCGCTCATAGGAAAAGAAGATCCCGCTCAGTGTCCACATGGGTAGCATTACCAAATTCATCAGCCCCGAAGCGGTCTCAAGCGTCTGAGCGCGAGAGGCGACCAGCAAACCAATCGCCGCAAACTCGATTGCACCGACCAAGACAACCAACGCCACCGAAAACCAGTTGCCATAGATCTTAACTCCAAACAGCAAGTACGAGACGACTAGCAGCACAAAGATTTGCGGGATCATAAAAATCAAACGACTGGTCATCATGCCAAATAAAAAATGCGTCCGCCGCATTGGCGTGGCCATGAATCGTTTCAGCAGTTTTCGAATTCGCAAGTCAACGATCGCGTAACCAACGCCCCACAATCCTCCGCCCATCAATCCCATCGCCAGCAATCCTGGAACCAGAAAATCAACGTACGTTCCACCGGGCTCACTGTACACGACATCGTTTGACTTAATGACATCGGTGCGTCCAGCGGATTTTTGCAGCTGTGCGTCAACCAGATTCCGCGCGGCCAAACTGCCTGGCCGAGCTGGATCGAATAGGTACTCGACATCGGCAGGCGAGGAAGCATCATTGCCATCCGATTTTCCCCCAGAGATTGCCAGCGTCGTTTTCCCGGTTCGCAAACGTTCGCGGGATTCGTCTTCATCTCGCAAATGCGGCTTGATTCGTGTTTCGAGTTTCAGGTTCTCGACAATCGAGGCTGCGTCTGCACCGTTGATGACATCGACATCGAACGTTTCGACTTTTTGGTTGCGAAATGCAACGCCCAAAACGATCACCATCAAGACGGGAAAAAAGTAAACCCAAAACACCGCTTCCGGGCGGCGCACAAATTCGCGAAGACGAGCCAGAGTGATTGCGAGAATTGGATGATGATGCTTCATGGCGCTTTCCCCGCGTTCTCATCGTCGAGGTGGCGACCGGTCAGGCTGACGAACACATCTTCTAAACTTGCGTGGCGAGTTGTCAGGCTGGAAAGCGAAATTCCCTTGTCGGCCAACTGCTGGATCAACTGCGGCAACACCACATGTGGTTGACCTACCGTCAACCGGAATTGGGAATCTGATTTATCAAGCCGATCGACCGTCGGGATCGACCGGATCAGTTCATCGTCCATGATTTCGTGGTTCTGGTCGATCGAAAACTCAATAACGTGTTCAGCACCTAACGATCGAATCAACTCGGCGGGCGAGCCTTCGGCGATGATCTTGCCAGAATCAAAAATGGCAACGCGATCGCAAAGACGTTCGGCTTCTTCCATATAATGCGTCGTCAGAAGAACCGTTTTTCCTTCGCGTTTGAAAGCCTCAATGATCTCCCAAAGTTCGCGGCGACTCGATGGGTCCAGACCTGTGGTCGGCTCGTCTAGAAAGATCAGCTCCGGATCACCAACCAGTGCGGTTGCGACGGCAAGTCGTTGTTTCTGTCCACCGGAAAGCGTCTTGACCCAAGCGTTTTTCTTTTCCTGCAGCGAGACCCGCGCGATCGCTTCATCCGGATCAACTCCCGAACGGTAAAAGCTCCGAAACAATTGCAACGTTTCGCCGACGCTCAATCGGTCGCTCAATTGAGTTTCCTGAAGCGAAACGCCGATTCGTTCACGGATTGCGTTGGCGTCTTTGGCCCAACTCATCGACAGGACTTCTGCTTCACCCGACGTGGGTGGCGACAAGCCCTCCAGGATTTCAATCGTCGTCGTTTTGCCCGCGCCATTAGGCCCCAGCACACCGTAGCACTCGCCAACGTTGACTTCGAAATTGATTCCTCTGACCGCTTCGACCGGTGGCTTGCCCGGGTAGGTTTTGAAGAGGTTGGTACAGCGAATGGCCGAAGGCATTGGTTTCTTGTTCCGGTGTGACGGCCAAATGAAAGCTACGCGCGGCGGAAGCCTGTAGCCAAGGGGTCAGCCAATGGAGTTTCTGGCTGCCGCCATTTTAAAACAGAGCTAAACAGTCGCAAATTCTTCGCCTAGAACTTTTCGAACATAATCCAGAACCTTCGTTTGGACTTCGTCGATGTCGTTACTGTCGATGAACGCTCCGGCGGCGGCTTTGTGGCCACCTCCATCGAAATGCTGGGCGACTTCGTTGGCCGCTGTTTGACAGCGACTGCGGAAGCTCATCTTGTATCCTCCGTCAGGCTGACCGACCGCAATCACGGCGAACACGGTGCCTTCGATCTCCAAAGCCAGATTGATCAGGTCTTCGGTGTCGGTCGTTTGTGCTCCCGTCTTCTCGTAATCATCGGGAAGGATGTAGGTGTGAGCCAAACGGCCATCGAGCTCTGTTTGAACTCTAGCCAGCACGGTCCCTCGGAGTCGAACCCGGCCGACGGTTTCGCGCTCGTACAAGTGACCGTAGATTGCGGCTGGATCGGCACCACCTTTGATCAGTTTTGCGGCGATGTTAAGCGTCATCTCGGAGACCGACGGGAAACGGAACCAACCAGTATCAGTTGCCAGGGCCGCAAAGAGCGGCGTCGAAATCTCAGGCGTCAATTCAACGCCCAAATGTTCGGCGGCTTCGACGCACATTCGCCCGACGGCTTCGGCGGTCGTGTTCTTGAAAAGTTCAGCATCAATATCGTCTTCACCAACGTGATGATCGAAAATGATTTTCTTATAGGTCGAATTCTTGATCGTGTCCGACATCGCGCCGATCTGCTTCCAGGCACTGGTATCAAGAATCATGTGCAAATCGGCATCGGCAAACTCTTCTGCCTTGATGTCTTGGTCGATGCACATGATTCGGTTTTCCGGGTCGATGAACGCAAGGTTGGGTGGAACCGATTGACCACAAACAATGCGGACTTTCTTTCCAAGCGTTTCCAGAATTCCAGCCATTCCCAGACAGCTACCCAACGCATCACAGTCAGGGCGAATGTGGCTGGTTAAAACGATGTTGTTCGCGCCTTTGATGACTTCACAGAAACGGGGCCAGTCGACGTTCATTTTGGTTTCTCAGTTGGGTGTTGGTAGTGCGATTGGAAAAGTTTGTATGCTTATGGAGTTTGGAAACCGCTAATGAACGCTGATGGACGCTAATTTCATGCTCTTGTATCAGCGTCTATTAGCGTTCATTTGCGGTAAAACAAATCGTCCTTGGAAATACAGATTAGAGTCCGGGATTTTGTTGGCTTTACTCCGAAAACTGCCGCGACAATGTTCGAGTTGCTTCGACATCGAGTTTAAGCTGCCCAGTCAATTGGTCGACTGATTCGAACTGACGAATATCCCGGAGACGACTAACAAAATCAACCTCGATCGTTTCTCCGTAGATAGATCCGTCGAAATCAAGCACATGAGACTCGACTTTTGGGAGTTCTTCGCCAAAGGTTGGATTGGGGCCGATGTGGATTGCCGACCAGTGCGAACGGCCTCCGAGATAAGTTCGACCAGCATACACGCCCATTGCCGGGACAAGCGTATCAATGGCGTCGAGGTTTGCGGTTGGAAATCCGATTTTTCCTCCGCGGGCAGCGCCGTGCGTGACCATCCCGCGAATGCGATAAGGCCGGGTCAACATCGCGCGAGCCGCATCGACATCGCCTTCTCGAATCAGATCTCGAATTCGGCTGCTTGAGATAAAGGTATTCGAGTCAAGCATCGGCTCGACGATCTTGAGCTTGATCGAACTTTTGTCGCAAAGCTCCGCAAGATTCTCAACGTTGCCTTGTCGGTTTTTGCCAAAAAAGAAATTGGGGCCCTCAACCATCGCTTTGACACCAAGCTGATCAACGACGATCGACTCGAAAAATTCTTCGTGTGTCAGTTGCAGCAGTGCCCGATCGGTTGGATAAGCAACAACGATGTCGACGCCCAGTTCGGCCAGCAGGTCGGCTTTTCGATTGGTCCAGGTTAGCGGAGGTGGCGTTTGCTCGGGCCGCAGAATACGTACCGGATGCGGATCAAACGTAAACACGATCGCCGGTCCGCCCAACTCCGATGCAAACTCCTTGAGCTGGTTGATAATCCCATTGTGCCCGCGATGCACGCCGTCAAAGTTTCCGATCGTCACGGCGCCACCGCGCTGCGAGGTTGGGAAGTCGGATATTTTTCGGATTAACTTCATTTTGAAATAATGCGGAATGCGGAATGCGGAATTGGGAATTGGCTAAATTCGCTTGGGTGTCGGAAATTCAATTGTAAAGCTCGTTCCTCTTCCGACTTCGCTTTGTACGTTGATGCGGGCGTTGTGAGCTTCGATGATCTTCTTGGCCGTCGGTAAACCCAGTCCGGTTCCGCTATCTTTTGAAGTGTAAAACTCCTTGAACATGTTGATCAGAGCCGAGGCTTCCATCCCGCAACCACTATCGATCAGATCCAGCGCGACACCTTTTCGAGTGATTCTGGTTCGAGCGACCAGCTCACCTCCATTGGGCATGGCTTCCATCGCGTTTTTGACGAGATTGACGAGTGCTGCCTGCAACGTCTGGGGGTCAAGGTTGATGCTGGGCAGATCGGGATCGAGGTAACGTTCGATGGATATGTTTTGATTGGTTGCCTGAGTTTGGAAGAACTCGAGGACTTGGTCTACCTGTGCGTTGAGGTCGCCCGGCTTGAGCTCAAGGGTACTTAGCCGCGTGAATCTCAAAAAGTCATTGAGCAACGACTCGAGGTTTTCGCACTGACGATTTACGGTTTCAATTCGCCGCAGCGCACGTCGCATTTCCGGGTCGGCGGAGTTTTCGAAATCCTCGTGCAGTAGTTCCATGTTCATACGAATTGTCGAAAGCGGATTTTTGATTTCGTGCGCAAGCGAACCCGCCAAACTCGCAAGTTCGTGATACCGTTTCCGAAGTTCGTCGATAGGTTCCATGGTTATTGGCAGGTAAAGCGAACAATAATTTTAGAATCAAACACTGATTCGGAGTACGGAAAAGCAGAACACTAATTTGCACTAATTATCACTAATGGAAAAATCGTTTGGGTTCAAGAAATAATCATTCTCAAAACAACTTCAGCGATGTTAGTGCATTTCAATATTGCTATTCATGTAGCGGAACGGCGCAAGCCGTCCGGTTGAGTTTCTATGTGGTAAACGTGAGGGGAAAACCGTAGGGCTTGCGCCCTAACGCTTCGATTTTGGTGCAGAACAACTTTATAAATGCTCTAGTTTAAAGAAGATTGGTGTTCTTTCATTCAACTAACTTTTTGTCACTCACAGAGTCAGATGATTTTATCCTACAAATCGTCTAAAGAAAAAATCGCTCGGCAACGGGTGCCGAGCGATCTTGGTTAATTCAATTCTTCAGAGAAGGTCAGATTAACGACGTCCGCCGCCACCACTGCGACCGCGTCCGCCGCCACCACTTCGCCCGCGTCCACCTCCGCCGCCGCCGCTACGACCTCGACCTCCTCCTCCTCCTCCACTGCGGCCTCGGCCGCCACCATCACGGTCGCCTCGATCTTCGCGAGGCGGACGATCTTCGCCATCGCCGCCACCAGCAGCTGCCATCGTTGCGAATTCGTCTTCTAGCCCAAGCTCTTCAAGAGCCTTGCTTCGGCTGAGTTTGACGCGATCATTGCCATCAACGTCAAGCACGAGGACTTTCATTTCGTCACCGATGTGGCAAATGTCTTCGACATTGTCGATGAACCCACTACTTAGTTCGCTGATGTGACAAAGACCGTCACGACCAGGCAGGATTTCGACGAATGCCCCGAAGTCCTTGACGCTGCTGACGGTACCATCGTAAATCTTGCCGACCTGAACCGTTGCCGTGCAGGCTTCGACCTTCTTGAGCGCCGCTTCGGCCAACGCACTGTTGACGCCGGCGACGGTCACGCGGCCATCTTCGGCGACTTCGACAACCGTTTGAGTTGATTCCTGGATCGCACGAATGTTCTTTCCACCAGGTCCGATCAACATGCCAATCTTTTCTGGGTCGATTTGTGTAACCAACAGACGCGGAGCATGCTCTGAAAGCTCTTCGCTTGGTCGTGAAATCGACTGCAGCATCGTACGAAGGATCTCAATTCGGGCTTCTCGTGACTGAGCCATCGCTTCGCGAAGCCGATCGGTACTGATGCCGCGAACTTTGAGGTCCAGCTGAATTCCAGTGATACCGTTTTGAGTTCCGGCGACTTTGAAGTCCATATCACCGAAGTGATCTTCGCTTCCAAGGATGTCCGTGATCAACACGTATTTGTCACCGTCTTTTGGTCCTTCTTCGACCATGCCGACTGAGATACCAGCGACCGGATTCTTGATGCGAACACCAGCAGCCATCAGGCCAAGTGTCGTTCCGCAAACCGTCGCCATTGAAGACGAACCGTTTGATTCAAGGATGTCCGATACAACGCGGATCGTGTAAGGGAAATCATCTGGATCGGGAAGGACTGGTTTGATACTTCGCTCGGCAAGTGCTCCGTGACCAATTTCACGACGACCAGGGCCTCGGATTGGACGACATTCGCCAACACTGAACGGTGGGAAGTTGTAATCAAGCATGAACTTTTTCGAGTACTCGTCGATCAGTCCGTCGACTCGCTGTTCATCGCGCCCGGTTCCGAGAGTGATTGTGATCATGGCCTGTGTTTCGCCACGCTGGAAAATCGACGAACCGTGAACACGTGGAATCACGTTGGTGTGACACTCGATCGCGCGAAGCGTCTTTGCATCGCGGCCGTCGGAACGAACGCCAGCCAGAATCGAATCACGAATGACTTTCTCTTCGAGATCGTGAATCGCCGTTTTAACGTCGCCCATTGAGGGAGCGCCTTCGGCGTCGGGATCGGGAATCAAGTCGGCTTTGATTTTGTCTTTAACTTTGTTCTTGGCGGCGCCGCGATCGTGCTTGCCGGCGATCAAGATGGCGTCCTTGTAATCGTCGTAGTACTCGGAGGTAATTTTCTCAAGCAGCCCGTTGTCGGCTGGTGGTTCGAAGGGAGCCTTTTCAACGTTGGCTTTTTCGGACAGCTCACGCATCAAACCGATGACTTCACGGCAAACGTCGTGGCCGAATATCAATGCCTCGAGCATTTCGTCTTCGGGGACTTCGCGAGCAAAACCCTCGATCATGGTGATTGCGTCATCGGTCGCCGAGATGATGACGTCCATGTCGCTTTCTTCAAGCTGATCCTGTGTCGGGAAAGCAACGAATTTTCCGTCAACGCGGGAAACTCGCGTTGAAGCCACTGGATCTGCAAAAGGCATCGGGGAGATAAAGCAGGCAACCGCCGCTCCATTCATCGCCAACACATCGCCATCGGTTTGCTTGTCACTGGAAAGGACAAAGTTCTGACATTGGACTTCGTCTTTGAAGCCTTCGGCAAACATCGGGCGGATCGGACGATCCACCAGTCGTGATGTAAGAGTTTCTTTCGTCGTCGGTCGGCCTTCACGCTTGATAAAGCCGCCGGGGAACTTACCTGCCGCACAAGTTCGCTCACGGTAATCACACATCAGCGGGAAAAAGTCGATCCCTGGGCGGGGCGATCCGGTCGCTGCCGTCGAAAGCACAACGGTATCGTTGTACTGAACCAGAACGGCTGCTGCCGCCTGCTTGGCGAGATATCCGGTTTCAAAGGAAAGGACACTATCGCCGATTTTTTTTTCTACTCTTACTTTCACAATTCATTCCTACAAAATTACATCTTGATTAATTCATGATTCATCAGCAGAGTGCAAACTCTACTACGTCGCCCGGTTGCCAAGCACGCAACCACCACCACTACACAGAACTACCAACTGGAACTGGCGCACAGAGCGTTGATAGAATTAAGGCAGAACAAAGGCAGATTCGATATCGATTGCCTTAAGCATCAGAGAAGACATACTGAGGCGAATCGCCTCATGCCCAGCTTGATCCCGACGCAACAGATCAAAAGAAAAACGCTGCTCAATTTGAACAGCGTTACAACAAAACTACTTACGAATATTTAGTCGCTCAAGAAGATCCAGATACCGGTCCGCATCATTCTTGCGAACGTAATCCAATAAACGTCGACGACGAGAAACCATGCCGAGCAAACCACGTCGAGTCGCAAAGTCCTTTTTGTTGGACCGCATGTGCTCAGTTAGGTGGTTGATTCGAGTTGTCAAAATGGCGATTTGAACATCAGGAGACCCTGTGTCGCCGTCTGCCGCCTGAAACTCTTTAATCAACTCCGCTTTTTTCTCTTTCGTAATGGCCATAACCAATTGATCCATTCCCGCGGCGGGAATCTCCGCCTCGCGTTCGATCCAACTCCTACAAATACCTACTAACAACAAAAGGCCTACCGTGTAGACCGTTCAAAAAATTCACGCTCTGTCCTTTATCGAGCCGAGATTCTACTGGTTTAAGCCGTTTTTGCAATGACAGAATTCCGATAAGGAGACCGGAATTGCCGTTTTCAGTTGTCCTGAAGCTTGTTCAATCTGAGTTCAAACGACCGGTTTGACTTTAACGATTTCGATTCTGATGGGGAAAAATTCCATTTCTACAAGCCAAGAAGCCGTAAAATCCCCCACGGTTTGGTTAGATTGCACTCAGAACCAACTTTTGTCGGTAGAATTCGAATGTATTTCGATTCTATCTACGTATGATGGCATAAAAGCCGATACACTGGATTCTGGGCAACTACAACCGTAAGTACTTCCATGCCCATTTTGAACTGATCTTAGGAGAGAGAGAAATGCGTTTTCTATTAGCAATCATGGCGATGACTTTGTTCGCCGTCTCTGTAGGCTGTGATGCACCGCCTGCTGAGCCAAAAAGTGAACCAGCAGCGGGCGCTACTGATGGCGACCACGCAGAAGGTGATCACGCAGAAGGTGATCATGCAGAAGGTGATGCCGCCAAAGGTGATGGAGCTTCCACCGAAGCTGCAAACAGCGAAACTCAGACTGTATCACTTAAACTTCCAGGCATGACGTGAGGCGGATGTGTGCGCTCCGTGAAGAACGCATTGGAAGGTATTGCAGGTATCTCAGATATCGAGTTGGATGGTTCAAAAACTTGCGGTTCGTTTACCGCTCCTAAAGATCTAGACGTTAAAGCAACTCTCGACAAATTGGTAGAAGGTGGTAACAATCACGTTAAAGGTTGGTCACTGGCTGAAGCAGAGTAATCTCTGTCGATCAATTTGAAGAATTCAAAGGCCCGTCAGTTTTTGCTGACGGGCTTTTTTTGTGCGCTATTGGTGAGAGGAACGGTTAGTTGGCTTGCGCGGTCGTTGGACGTCAAACAGGGAATTCGATTGTTTGTTAAATGAGAAGATATGAATTTCCTGGGAGATCCAGTGTCATCTGGCACTTCAAGCTCACAAGGCCTTCGCCCTCCAAACAAGCAAACAAACGCGACCTGTCTCTGTGGCCACGAAACCGACTCAGATTTCAAACCTCAGCCTCAGCCAGTTGTTCCGCATTGACCCAGCCCATCGCGCCGAATCCGGCGACGACGTAGACATCAACGATTTCCATTCGATAAAACTGGAAATCACCAAACGACAACCATTGTGCGGCTTCCGGGTTGGCGGCGAGATAGCCTTGGGCGACCATTTCGATATCGTCTTTGTCAACTGGCTTGATTGTCCCCATGACGGTGACCCGGCCAGCCGCAAGAGCGCCACCTTGCGCAGCGGCGGCAGGTTTTGAATTAACCAATAGTGACGCATTTGGGTTGGAACGCAGGTTCTTGGAGTGCCGGGCCATCGAGCTGAAGAAAAAGATCGGCTCACCGTTTGGAGAGACCGAGTAGGTCGCAACCGAAGTAAACGGGAAGCCTGGGTGCTTGGTAGAGAAAGTCGCTAAGGCACCAGTTTGGTTCTGCGACAGCAACGTTCGGGCAGTGACGGGGAGCGGAGTTTCCTGCGGATTTTCTGACATGAAATTGTGCTTGTGTTTTGGGTAGCGCGTCGGTTTGAATCGGAATTGTAGCTTTAGGGTGGCAGCGTCCGAAATACCAGCCCGAAGCGCAAGCGAGGCAGTGTGCCGGTGGGCGGACCTTCGCTTGCGCTTTTTGAAGCCGATAACCCCATGCTGACGCATGGGGCTACATCCTGTCGCCTCTTCGAGGCTGGCAATGTGCAACTCCAAAACTTGCGCATCGGGCTGGTATTACTGGCTTTAGACATTAACGAAATCAGAAACGCTCCGCTTGAGTGGCTATGACTCGGGCAGCTCGACCGCTTGGGCACTTTCCAAACACTCAACACTGTCCAAGCACAAAAAAATCCCTGCCGGTTTTTAATCGGCAGGGACTTTGATTCGGCGTTATGGGATTCACTGCGAATCCCGGTGGCAAATTGGTGTGAACTAAAATTGACGGCTCAAAGTTGTTGGCTGGGACAACATTTCAAATCGCTTTTGCGGTTTTCTTATTCCGCTCGGCTTGATGAGTCCTCGATTGGTCAAAGTGTTTCATCAACTCGCTAATATTACTTCAAGACAGTTTTGAATTCAGGGTCTATGACGTTTCGGTTTTATCTTGATTTCTTTCCGTGATTTGATTGAGAACGAGGCGAACCCAAATAGGAAGCGGTTTCAACTCAAAATCACACTGCTAATCTTCAAAAGAGCATTGGTGGTTTGCGGTGAATATGGCTTGGACTTTGAAAGTCTTGGTCCAATCCAAATCAAATTCAAACTACGTTATGCACTCTTGCTTTCTGGCATCTTGAACGACTGCGGATTAACTCCTTGGTTCACGGTTTCTTCGTCCACTACGATTTTTGAGCCTTTAGGTTTGTCGGGTAGTTCATACATGATGTCTAGCATGACCTGCTCAAGAATCGAACGAAGCCCACGTGCTCCAGTTCCTTTCTCCGTCGCTTTGGCAGCGATCTTCTTCAGTGCCCCGTCGGTAAATGTGAGTTCACAATTCTCCATTTGGAAAAGCGATTCGAATTGACGCACAAGTGCGTTTTTCGGTTCGGTTAGAACTTTAATCAGTCCTTCTTCTCCAAGTGGTGCCAGTGCCGTAGTTACCGGCAAACGACCAACCAGTTCCGGGATCAGCCCGAATTCCAGAATGTCATCACTGGTGACTTGAGGCAGGATCTCGGCCATCTCGGCTTCCTCGCGGTAGCCAGCATCAGTGCCAAATCCAATTGTGCGCTCTCCGAGGCGCTTTCGAATGATGTCGTCGATGCCAACAAACGTACCACCGCAGATAAACAGAATGTCACTGGTGTCAATCTGAATGTACTGTTGCTCTGGGTGTTTGCGTCCACCTTGCGGTGGAACATTGGCAACGGTCCCTTCCAACATTTTTAGAAGGGCTTGCTGAACGCCTTCGCCTGAAACATCGCGAGTGATCGAAACATTGTTGCTCGTCTTGCCGATCTTATCGATCTCGTCAATGTAGATCACGCCCCGTTGGGCAAGCTCCACATCAAAGTCCGCGGCATGTAGAAGTTTCAGTAGAAGGTTCTCAACGTCTTCGCCAACATAACCAGCTTCGGTAAGTGTTGTCGCATCGCCGATCGCAAATGGCACGTTCAAGATTCTCGCTAGAGTGCGAGCCAACAACGTTTTGCCCGAACCAGTTGGTCCGACCAGCATGATGTTGGATTTATCTATCTCGACGTCATTTCCTTCCCAGCCAAGCGACAAACGCTTGTAGTGGTTATGCACCGCCACGCCCAGAACTTTCTTTGCAGAACCCTGGCCAATGACGTATTCGTCCATTTTGGCAACGATCTCACGCGGTGTCAGAATCTTGTTGAATAACTGTCTTGCCGGACCTCGACGACGTTGCTCCTGCTCCAGAATAGACTGGCACAGTTCGATGCAATCTCCACAAATGTAGACATCGCCTGGCCCTTCGACCAAGGGTCCAACGTCGCGATAGTTTTTCCGACAGAACGAACAGTGTGCGTTCTTTTTGGAAGTTCCGCTTGTGTGACGGGTTCCAGAATCATTGCCTGCGGGCATTTTTGTTCCTCAAAAGCTTTCTTAGTCAAACCGTTTTTGACGCTCGAACATTGCTTACGACTACACATCAGTAAGCAACGGTGCTTCCTTGCCCGCGAACTTCGAACCTAAAAGTTATCAGCAAAAGTGCTATCAATTCTTTACTAGCAGATAGCACAACGTATTTTCAAACCAGTCGTTGGATTCAGGTTTTCCGAAAAACTTGATCGGTCCAACCGCCCAAAACTGACATCACTCCCTCCTTGATCGAGCTAGTCGTTGTGTTCCAACCCCAAGTTCCTAATTGTCGTTTTTCTTTCCAATCAATTTTTCGGGTAGATGTTTGGGGATCGACTTTTTCAAACGCGAGTACTCGTCGTCATCCAATTTTCCTTCTTCACGCAATCTTTCAAAATCACCGATGTAACTGGGAGGATCAGGGCTGCCTCCCATCGCCATGTCCCTAAATAGTTTGGCAAAGTAGTAAGCCACCCAGAGCCCGATAACCAACGCGCTGATCCAAAGGATCAACGATGCGCCAGGAATCGTTAACAACTCGTTCCAGTACTGTTTGAAAGACGTTTCCATGACGGGAGAATGAAAAGTTTGCAGATGAATCCAACGTTATGTTTCCAACTTCAGATTTGATCGTTGCTTTTGGGTCGCCATGACACAAAGTACGAACTGAAGCTGTCGCCTTAATTATATCCCTTGCCAGAACCTGGGTTTAGCTCAAAATCCCCGGTAATCCTCCCAAAACCCTTCGAAGTCTCACAAGTAGTTTCAAAACGCTCTTTGTTTTGCTTTGGTATTCTCAAACACAGCTTTGACAATCTGTCACCAACTGCGGTACCCGTTGTACGGCGAGGCATAATTTTCGGTTCAGTTGAATTGTAATAATCTCTCCGAAGCGTTTGGTCGTACGTCTCAAATGGTCGTTGGCTTTGACAATCAAAGCGCACACTCGTCACGACACCGTTGTACTTGACACTTTCTCTGATCGGCAAAAGCCAAACACGCCGCAATGCGAATCTGCATGCAACAACGCCAGCGTTTTAGTCGATCTTCTTTCTGATGGCAGCTTGCGCGCTGGCGACTTCAGTTCGTCCCGCCCAATCCATTTTTGAAAGACGATCACTTGTTGGTTTACAAGACAAACTCCTATTCATTGGCATTAACGCTACTGGTTTGGATGGCGGTACTCTCATTTGGGAGTAGTGTTTCAGGGCAGCTTGCGCTGAAGAAGATTAAGAACCAACACTTCAAAGCCTTCGAGCCTTTCGAAGTCAATCAATTCAAAAGCGAATCAGTCCGAGTGGCTCAGGACTTCCATCCGGCAGCACCCAAGAGAAATACGCCTTTCCATTCTGGCCCCAGCTACAAAACCGTGGCCACGAAGCTTCGTGGTTTTGGAGTTCCGTTCCAGATCAATGCAGACAACAGCTCCTTCATTGAGGTTCAGCTCTACGTTTCCCGGGATATGGGAAAGACATGGCAGTTTTCGGCTAGGCAGGCAACCGATCAAAAAGAGTTTCCATTCCTGGCCCAAGAAGACGGCGAGTATTGGTTCGCAATTAAGACGCTTAACCGCGATCGGAAACTGGTTCCCGAAGGCGATCCGCAGATCGACCTGAAGATTGTTGTCGATACTGTCGAGCCAGAAATGGACTTTCGGATCGAAACTGATGCGGCTGGGCGAATCGCCTGTCGTTGGCGAGCAACTGACGACAATATTGCGCCGCAGTCATTGAAGATCTTCTACCAGCCGATCAGCATCGAGGGACAAACTCAGGACTGGCGGCAAGTCCCAATCGAACTTAAAGGCGTCGCAAGGTCGGGGATCTATGCCGATCAACTCGCCTGGTGGCCCGAAACAACAGAGCGAGCCGTCAATGTCGCGGTTGAGATTCAAGACATCGCGGGCAATACCGTCCAGTTGACCCGCCAGGTTCAAGTATCCCAAGCCGGTTGGCGACACCAGCAGAATTCAACTGCTCAAATCACCGATTCACGGACTCCAACGCCATCTCGAACGCAAAGCAATTGGACCATGCCCGAGTCGACACAAGGCGATCCTCCTCCGGCTCCCGAATCAAGTATCCCTCCGGCGGGCCGGAAAGTGGCTCAGGGAGGTCATCCGCCTAATGTTGTTTGCAAAGACGGCGTTTGCCAAATTGTTCCCAGTTCCAGGCCCAGACCATCTGCCAATGGACTTGCCCAAGTCGGAATAAATCAACCGTCGCCGATGAAACTGGTTGGCTCAGAAGTCGGCTATGCCGCGCCACCGGTTCCAGACGGATATGTTTCGCAAAAGGTCAAAAAAGCGGCACCGTCAGGTTCGTTCGGCAATTCGAACAATGAAACCGTCGGCAGCTACCATTTTGCGATTCGAGGTGGGAATCAGCTAGATACCGGTCGGCAAGGTGATAGACAGGTTTGGCAAAGTCAAACCGATGACTGGAACCCGCGCGATCAATCGAGTTCTTCAACCACAATGCAGCCGGATCCGAAACTAGCGCCCCATCCGTTTCCCAATTCGCCGCCACGACAATCAGTAACCGAAGTCCCTTCAAATCGTCCAACGATGATTCAAAAGGGG
The DNA here is from genome assembly GCA_937981585.1 of uncultured Pirellulaceae bacterium. Classification (GTDB taxonomy): domain Bacteria; phylum Planctomycetota; class Planctomycetia; order Pirellulales; family Pirellulaceae; genus Mariniblastus. The sequence goes on from CALJOA010000102.1 coordinate 25,732, forward strand.
GATCAAGTCATTGGGGAGTCATCGACGATGGGAGCGACGAACCAGTATCGCGGTTTGAATTCTCAAGATGGCCAGACGATCCCTCAGCCAACACTGCTGCCCAGCGTGGAGGGAGTACTTTCTAGGCCGGATGCTACACGGCCGAGCCAAACTAAACATGAAACCCAATCTCGGCCCAACAATCTTTCGAGTGTCGGCTATCGGTCGTTACCAAGTAGAGCTAGGTCAAATGACATTTCAACCGGCGATGTTATGCCGACTCGCGCGTCCAAGGCACCAGTTCAAATCATTGGAAGCAAACGTTTCAAATTGAACTACGGTATCGATTCGATTGACCCCTCGGGCGTGGCGCGAGTCGATCTGTGGCTTACCCGCGACGACGGAAAGACTTGGCAGGCTTGGGGAAGTGACCCCGACAACCAAAGCCCGTTTCCAGTCGAAGTCCAGAAACAAGGTCGCTACGGATTCAAAATCGTTGTCCACTCCAAAGACGGATTGACGGGGCAGGGGCCCTCATCGGGCGACGACCCGGACATGTGGATTCTGATCGACACCCAATCGCCACTGGCGAGAATCACTTCTGTTCCTTACGGAAGAGGAAGCGAAGCTGGAAGGTTGGTGGTCAACTACTCGGTGGCCGACAAATTCTTGAGGCTTCGCCCGATCGTGTTGGCGTACAGCCCCAACCCTCAAGGGCCCTGGGATGTGATTGGTGACGGGTTGAGAAACGAAGGCAGATTCGTCTGGAAACCGACGCCCGACGTTCCTGATCGAATCTTCTTGCGCATCGACGCTCTGGACAAAGCCGGTAACGTCGGAGTTCACGTTCTCAGTCAGGCAATCGACGTTTCGGGCTTGGTCCCACGCGGAACAATTCATGGCGTCGTTCCAGTCGGCAAATAGTCTCTGTCTCAGACCGTCAAGCTGGGATTTTGGGAAGGTGTTGGGGTGTCAAACCTGAGACGACCAGCTACTCAAACTGAGCATTCATCAATAGTAGCACGGCTGTCCGAGGCGTGTTTGCGTAGCTTGTTCACGGCTGGGACAGCCGTGCTACTCAACGAGAAAACTAGGCCCTACTTCTTCACGAAGCGGCTATCGTCATCATCTTCGTTTTCGGGCGTCTCCGGTGGTGGCATCAGTTTCTTGACTTGGTCGTCAGAAAGCTGAATCGGGAAACCAGCAGGTAGTCCCAGTTCACGATTGTCGATCGTAAAGACGCAACGGAACGATTGTGAAGCCGAATCGATCACGGGTGACACAAACTTGAGTTTTGCCTTGACGTCTTTTGAAACCGGAACACCTCCGGTCATTTCGTAGACTTCGCCAGCCTTCAGCTTTCCGAACAACGGTAAAGGAAGGTTCAATTCGATCTTCAGCGCATCGGCTGCAACAATCGAAAAGATCGGATGACCAGTTTCAACCATGTTTCCAACACTAACGTGCTGCTCGGTAATGATTCCCGAAAATGGAGCCCGGATAATGTAAGCGTCGACCTTGGCAGCCGCAGTTTCAGCCGTCTTCTGTGCTCGGACCAACTGGCTACGCTCGCGATCAACAATTGCCATCGCCTTTTTGTAATTGTCTTTGGCTTGACGAACTTCCATTTCATTACCGGCACCGGTTGCCAGTGCGGCATGGAAACGCTCAAGTCGTGATTGAGCTTCTGCGGCATCGATCAACGCCACGTTGACGGCCGATTGGTCGTCCGCGATTGCTTTGGCCGCTTGAAACTCTGCTTTGCTGAGCGCGTATTCAAGCGTTCCAAGCAATTGGCCCTTTTTGACTTGCTCGCCTTCGGCGACATGCACGGTGACCAATCGTTGATTGACGACCGCTGCGATATCCGCCGTTTTTTCGGCTAGCGCCAAACCTGGCATTTGACGGATCTGCATTTGGCCTTGTGCCGAAACGACGCAGGCCAAACTCAGTACCGATGAACAGGCAATTGTTTTAATTGAATTCAATTTAAGCGATTTCATGATTAACTCGAAGGAATCAAAAAGGAATTCGGAATTCGGAATTCGGAATTCGGAATTAAGACTTTGAAATTTTAGTAGTGGGTAGTTGAATGAGCTGTGGGTCAAGTTTGTGTTGTCTGAGGTTGCCGCTATTTGGCAAACAGTTTGTTAACGAAAATTCGGAAGTGCCTAACCGTATAACTGCCAATCGACTCAAACCGGCGTTTGAATCGCACGTGAGCGGTTGTCTTTTCTGGAAGGCCTTGGGCCGTCTCTTTATCGAACTCAACATCGACAATGAAGTGAGGTGACTGCGCCATTCCGTCTTTATCGACGACAATGTCACCGCCGCCCATCTGAGTCAGGCCAGGCATGTCGATCGCGCTGGAGCCCGACGGTTCAATTCGTGTCACGACTGCTGCTTGACGATGGCTGCTACTGGTTCGCAAGCGAACGCTCACGCGGTCACCAACATTTGGACGAACGTTTGCAAATTGATGATCGCTGAGAATGACACGGACAATTCGTTTTCCGTTGCCAACTTTTACCAGTTCGGTGCCCTGGGGCAGGTATTCGCCGATCTGTCGAGTTTTAGGGCAATCCAAAACGATACCCGCCCCAGTAGACTCAACCGTCTGTCGGTTCATCTCGCTGCTGGCCTGGCGAATTTCTGCTTGTGCGGCGTCTTGTTGGTACTGGGCCGAGCGTTGGTCGGCAGGTGATGAAGCAGTCGCTGCAATCATCATTTGATTGGCAACACGCAGGCTCGCTGAAGCGTTCATGAACCTGTCTTTGAGATCAGGATTGTCAACCTTCACGAGGACCGTTTGCGGCTCGATCATTTGATTTGGTTCGACCAGAATCTCTTCGAGATAGCAATCGAATGGTAGTCGGTGGACTTCAACGTTTTTGTACGTCAATTGACCCGAGGTTACGATCCCTCCAGGAACCGGGACAAACATCGCGACAAAAGCCAACCCCCCGATCATGACCGCGCTCACCGCGACGGCTCGCATTCGGACATGCTCAATCTCGGGATCGAACCACAAATAGTTCAAGCATTTTTTCAGCGGGACTACAATTGCTGACATGCCGAACATGGCTCCGACTGCCATTCCAACGAGGAAGTACTGACTGGCGACCATGAACGAGATCGTCAGTATCAACCAGAACTGATAGATCACCGCCGCTACACCGTAGAGCAACATCCAGATCATCTCGCGAACCGAATCGTCGGATGTATGTCCGACGCCCATTGGCAATCCAAGGGTGATTCGTTTTAACAGTCCACTGGCGTATTGGGTCGATCGGCCTCGGAGGTTGGGGATGCCGGCCAGGTCACTTAAGATGTAGTAGCCGTCATAACGCATTAGCGGATTGGCGTTGAACATGATCGTCATGAAACTCGCCATCAAGACGACGAAATGTGCCGTCGAGTGAACAACGCCCTCACTTGTAAACGCCCAAACGAACATCGCAATGCAAGCCGAGATCATCTCGAAGTACATCCCGCCCAGCCCGACCATGATGCGTGCTCGACGCGACGCGAAACTCCACGATGAACTGACATCGACGTAGGCCATCGGCATTCCAACCATCAGAAAGCCGCCCATGTCAGGAACCGCTCCGCCATGTAATTTACAGGCGTAGGCGTGTCCAAGTTCGTGCCAGAACTTCAGGCCCGTCATGACAAGCACGAGGATGAGCAAGTTACGCGTGGCCAACAAATCGGCCAATGGCATGTAAAACTCATCCCAGCGGGCAAACAGCAAACCAATTGCTGCAACCATCATGACGCAAAAGATGTAGAAAAAGGCGCGTGTGAACAGCGGCTTGAACAGATGCATCGTTCGATCAAGAAATTCGTTCGGGTTGAACAGAGGAATCTTGATGAACAACAGCTTCATCAATGACTTTTTCTTGGCTTGTGCTTCTCGTTGCAGGCAGCGCTGATAAAGCCGATTTCCATTGGTGATTGGCAAATCCAGCAAACCACGCATCTGAAGATTCAGAACGAACTCATAGAACGATTGCTCGTCGCCCTCGATTCTGCCTTTACTCGAAAGTGACTCGTAGATCTCTTTGAGCGTGAGCTGCTTGTCCAATGCCGAAAGGATTTCGTAATCGTACTGGTTGAAACGATGCGATTGAAAACTGATCGGATCATGAATAATGTACGAAGGCGTCCCACGGAACAGGTGACGACTGACTTTGAGGTCCTGTCGCGCGCTGAGCTGTGTGCTTTGAAGTTTTTTAGTTGCATCCGCCAAAGCATCATTGGCTGATGCAGGTTGTGCGGGTTGTGCTTCAGCTTGACTCATAGCCAGAACCCCAATCGAAGTCGATCAATGATTCCGTGAGTCGTCAGCCACCAAACAGGTTGCCAGCCAGCGTGAACGTTTGCGTATCCGGTCATGCCGGTACGAAGCCATTCCGAGTCACCTTCAACTTCGGCTTCCGCGAGGACAACGTTTTGTCCGTCGTGAAGGGTAGTTGATGGAGTGACTTTGGTGATTTTGAAACGATGGCGATCTCCGGGTCGGGCTCCGGATGAGAAGTAGCCTTCATATCCAGGCTCAATCAAAGCCGCTTTTGATTCGGGGATGTGTAGTTCAATTCGCATTCCTTCGGACGGTGCGACTTGAATCAAACTGGTTCCTTTGGGAACAACTTGACCGATCTGGTGTCGCAAGTCGCCGCGAATAATTTCGCCGTCATACTGAGCTCTCAACACGCCTTGGAAAATCTTTCGCTCGACTGCTTCCAATTGAACGTTGAGCCCGTCGACTTCGGCGTTGATAACTGCGGCAGCTGATTTTTCGCGATTGGCAAGTGCCTGGTTTCTGGCGACCTCTTTCGATTTGATCGTCGCGAGGATCGAGTCACGTTCGAGTTCCAAAGACTTGGTGTCGAACTGAATAATTGTTTGTCCAGCGACAATTTTATCTCCGGCAAATAAATCTGCACTTTCGACAACCGCATCGTACGGAGCGATCAGATGGTTGATTTTTGCGGGCTCGATGGTGCAGGGGATCGTTGGACGATACGGCAACCATCCCAGAACAAAGAACGCCAGCGCTGCAATGGCAGCTGTGGCAACGACTTTGCTTTTGAGTGGTTTGAGCAAGCCATCGTAGAAACGCTCTCGGAAGTGCTTTCGCAGCGACCGGTTGGAACGTTTCATGACTTTGATTGCCGGACCAAACGATTGAACTGTCTTTTCGATCTTTTCGGCTTCTTCGTCCGAAAACGGCTCTGTCAGGTTTCTTTCAAAACTGAACACGGCAACGATTTTGTCGTCGAGTCGAATGGGAAACGAAGCAACTGCTGCGGCGCTCGACGTCTGATGCCATCGCCGATGAATCAAAAGACCGTCGCTCTTGGCGGCACTTTCAGTCGTTGGCTGCTGGACGATTACGCGCCGATTCTGATCGATGCACTCTTCCTGAGCCTGGCGGATGTTGATGATCGCGGGGCTGTTCTCAACGATCGTTTCCAAGCCAGAGATCGCATAAAGCTTGACCTCGTTGTTTTCGACCAAGCCAATGGCGGTGCGTTGACATCCGAGTTTTTGACAGTAGCTGTTGACCAATGCGAAACAAAGGCCGCGTACGTCGTCGTATTTTGCGGCTCCGAGGTAGGCTTGAAGTTCTCCGTCCCGATCCTGGGATTTGCGATGAGCCTCCGAATTGGGACCGGGAGCGTGTGGCTTTAGTGAGCTTAGATATCCGATTGCCTTTTCGACGTTGGCAACCATCCGCTTGGCTTTCTCGGAACTCTCAAGCCGTGTAAAAAAGGTCATCGTTCCAAAAACTGAACCACTGTGCGGATCCATAATCGGCGATGAAATTGCAGCGTAGTTTCCTTCAGGTGCGGGAATGGCTCGGCCCTTACTGCGGGCGTCCATTTGCGCGTCAACTGAAAGTGTGTAGGCGTAGTCGACTAATTCAGACGTGTTCATTTCGCGACGTTTGTATTCGCGGCTGATTGTCCGTCCGCCAACTTGAAGCTCCAATAATCCCCAAAACGCATCGAAGTGTTGAGCGATTGCAGTTAGCGAATTTTCAAACATATCGCGACGGTTACTGCTGTCCGAAGCGATCGACTCAAGCGACTTGATAAGGTCTGCGACAGGGCGATTGGGCGAAACGCTCGGAGCACTCGGGGCGGCAACCGGGTTTGCCAGGTTCGGCTGAGCCGGAACGGATGCAACGACCGGCTCAGAGCTTGTTTGATTGTTTACGTCGGTGGACATAATTCTTTGGTGTGCTGAAGTTGAATAGGATTAAGTGTTCGGCGGTTTCGATCTACGAACGAATGGCCAACTAGCCAAGGTCCAGATCGAGTACCATTGACGGATCTTTGGTCAGAGTTGTTAGCGAAACAGGGCTAAGGAAGTTCAATCCGACTTCGAAAGCGTCTTCACGAATCATGTGACAACGAACGCAACGTCCGAAAGTTGGGTCGAGACCAAGTTGCTCGTTTGAAACGCTCATTAAGTAGATGTCTCCAACGATCAACGGCTTGGTAAGAACCAAGCGGCAACCACGATTGGAAATGTCTCGGCAACTTCCGCTGTGGCTTTTGCCATCGCGTCCAGACACGTTTCCTGGAACCAATTCAACGGGCGAGTTCAACTCCATCCGGTCGTTACCTCGGCGCGATGACTCCACGTTTTGTTTTGTGCTGATTGCGAGTTCTTCGATCGCCGACAACAGACCTTCCGGGCTGGCGGTTGGGCTGGCAACGTTTTCTTGGTGGTGTGGATGTAATGACATTTGGGATCTCTATGTAAACGCTAGCGGTATTGGTCAACGTTTTCGCGAAACAGCGCCAAAACGTATGGAACGCTAAAACGTAGGGCGTAGTTAATAGCTCGCACCAGAAAAATGTGGAGGATGAGGGAATGTTGAAGGAGAAGGAAGGAACTGCGGGTTGCATGGACTCTACGGACTGGTGCGGCTGCAAAAATCATCCCAACGACGCATTGGCCAGTCGTACTATCCGGATAATCGGTACAGCCCCATCAACTGGCAAAACTGCCTCAGCACGAACGACCCTCATTTTTCGGACGACCATGCGTGACTGGTTCTGATTGATACGATCAACACAACAGTAACAGGTAGGACGATCGTTCTACCTCAGGCACGCTTGGGGCCGACGACCGCAAACGTTATCGCCACAGTGCATGCTTTTTTGCTTCAATCGAGACGTTCAACTGGGTCGGCCGCGACCGGAGAAACGATGAATCAAACGTCAAGTTCCGCTGCTTTATGGCTGCTTCGCGCCGTTCAAATCACGCTTGGTGCTGTTTTGGTCGTGGGGATTTTTTCTCTGACAACGCATTCTACGGAGTCGTCGTCAAAAACTCTTGAGGATACCCTGCGTACCGCCGCCAGCAACGATTCGAGCGTAGGGCAGGCGTACTATCAAGACGATTGCCGACAGTCATCGATTGCGCAATGCAGATTCGACGATCCTTGGTCTGCGCCGGCGACAAATTACGCGCCTCCAGAGTCCGCCCCCGAAGTGCTCAGGTGGGGTAGCAACGTTGACGACGGTTTGGAGGTGACGGCACCGCTATCAATTAAACCAACAGTTCAACCAACCCATGTGGCTTCCTTGCCGGTTCAGGACGACTACGTTTCGCCGACAATTTCAAGGCCGACGGACGGCGTTGCAGGATGGGGGTCGCTGACGGCTGAGGAAGTCAAAATGATCGAACGCCAGCGTGCAGGAGATGCTGGTTTGGAAGCGGTTGAGCAATTGAATATTGATTTTCCTGGCGACGAATTCGATTCGTCAGCCTGGCAAGATCCGACCGGCCCCGAAGTCAAGATTGAGCCCACCGTCGAGGCGTTTGTGGATTTCGTGGAGGCAAATCCAATTGAGTTAAATCCAATCGAGACTGAGACGGAAAACGTTTCTGAGGCTCCGCTTGAAATCGTCGAACCTCCCCATGTTGACCTGTTGCTGGACACCGAGACTCCGCTCAGTGATCCGGTTCTCGAAGAATCGACTCGAGAGGAAGAAGACGTTGATTTCGGCAACGAATTTATTCCGATGACTGATCTTCCCAAAGACGAACCGGAATTGACGCCCGAAGAAAAAGAGCGAGCCGAATTGCAGCTTGCTCCGTTGCCCAAGTTCAAGAAAAAATCAAGCGTTGTTGGAGATTTGGATGATGATTCAGTTCTCAAGATCAAAGACCTTCCCTCACGCGATGGCAAGAAAAAGAAGCCGACTCCCAAGTTCGTAATGCGAGCAAGTGCCAATCCGACCTGGTGGGCTCATCAGATCCATCAGCCGCAGCTTCAGGGTCGACAGCAGTTGGTCACAACGCTTGACGAAGTCATTTTCATGGCTCTGCGAGCGGCGCCGCAAATACAGGTCCTCAACACTCAGCCGCAAATCCAACAAGCCGCACTCAATGAGGCCCAAGCGGATTTCGATTGGTCAACGTTCGTCAATTCGACTTGGAACGACACCAACGATCCGATCGGATCGACGCTGACAGTCGGAGGGTCGGGCGGTGTGAATCGGTTCCTTCAACGGGACTGGGTTTTCGAATCGGGATTAAGAAAGCGGCTGAAATCGGGTGGTGACATTTCGATTGGTCAAAATTTTGGAACTGTTGAGAACAACTCGACTTTCTTGAATCCACCCGATCAAGGCAACTCGCGGTTGGTGCTTGACTACCGTCAGCCGCTCTTGCGAGGAGCAGGGCCATCGTTCAATCAGTCACAGATCGCCCTTGCCAATCTGGATTTACAGTCCATCAGCAGTGAATCGCTTGCGGAGTTGCAAGGCTATCTAGTCGAAGTCGTCGGGGCCTACTGGAACATCTACTTGCAGCGAGCCATGTTGGTGCAAAATCGACAGGCAGTCAAACTGGCCGAAGAGTTGTTCCGCAGCCTTAAATCCCGTAAAGGAATCGATGTTCTTAATGATCAGTTGCTGCGAGCAGAAGCCGCTGTTGCCGCGCGTCGATCAGCGATGATTCGTTCGGAGTATGATCTGATCAACGCTCAAGACACGTTGATCAATCTGGTCATGGGTGCGAAATCAGAAACCGTGGATCAGCTTGAGCTGTTGCCCGAACCGATGATGTTGCCGATGGGATTCAAAGTCGAGTCGGAGCAATTGGTTCAAGCCGCAATTCGAAATCGTCCCGAAGTCCGTGCCGCGATCATGCAAATCCGCTCCAGCGCGATCCGCAAGCAGATTGCTGCCAATCAATTGCTGCCTCAGTTGGACGCCATTGTTTCCAGCTACGTTTCGGGAATCCGTGGCAACAGTAGCTATACCGGGGCGTTCTCGGATCAGTTCACAACCGGCGCGCCGAGCTATACCGTCGGATTTCAGTTTGAAGTTCCTCTAGGCAATCGGGCCGCCAAAAGTCGACTTCAGCGAAGTCAGTACGAAGCCCAGATTTTCCAGCGTGAGTTTGAGCGACAGGTGGGCGATGTCGTGCTTGAAACGCGAATCGCCGGTCGGGAAATTGATCGGCTTAACCGCGAAAACGAAAACAACTTCGATGCACTTCAAAAAGCCGCTAAGGAGCTTGATCTGATTTACCAGCGTAAACAACTGAGTCTCGATGACGGGAAAACAGGCAGCTACTACATTGAAGACTTGTTGGCTTCACAAGCCCGTTTGACGGCGGCCGAAGCCAGGTTGGCTCAAAGTCAAGCCAGTCAAGCGATCGCTTTGATCGACCTCAAACGCGCCACCGGAGAGTTGCTTCGCTCCGACGTGCAGTCGTACCAAAACGTGCTGTATGAGGCAGTCCCGTTTCAGGAAGAGATCCTGTTTCAGGAAGAACCATTCCAGGAAGTCTCCTATCAAGGTGTGGCCATGCCTTCAGAGACAAGCGCCACTCTTGCGTTTCCAAACCAGGAGTTTCCTGCTGAAGAATTTAGCGACTTCAACTATCCAGAGCCCCAGGATTTTGGCGGTGTGGCTACTTCGCCAATCGAACCGACATTCCAGCAGTCAGGTGCCCAACAGGTTATCGGCCAAGCAATTGAGCCGATTGGGAATAACGTTCAAGGTGGGTTCGGGTACCCCAACTAGCTACTCAAAATGAGCGTTAATCGATAGTAGCACGGCTGTCCCAGCCGTGTTTTGGCAGCTTGTTTACGACTGGGACAGCCGAGCTACTTTACTAATCTAATCACAGGAATTAGCACCTGGATTGGATCTTTGAACAAAGCAGCTCCAATTGACCCCGGCCGAATAAAATCAGCCGGGGTTAAGTTTAAAACGACTCAACTCGAGTCAGCAGATAGCTCTCGCCAGTTTGCTTACTGAGCTTGTGCTGCACGTGCTTCGGAGCGAGCTTCAGGGTTAGCCTTTGCTTCGGTAGGTCGTGTGTAACCCAAAGAAGTCATGGCCTGTAGAATCTGATCATAAGACGGGCTGCGTCGGTTGCCTTTTACCAACTCTTCGCGAACGCGACCAACGAACTGCTTGGCACGCTGTTGCACGTCCATACTTTCGTTGGCACGCTGATAGCCCATCGCCAGCAAGCAAGCGAAGATTTCGCCAGGTTGCTTGACAGGTTGCCCAGTTTTCTGCTCACGCAGCTTCATCACTCCCATCAATTCTACTGCTTCAGCAGAGACCTTTTGAGGCGGAGTTGGTTTTAGTCTTTTAATCGTTTGAGTATCGTAATTCATGGTATTAACCTTGTTCAATTAGTTTGTATTGGAATCCCGCCCTTGCGGGCGGGGTTGAGAATGGTGTCAATTTCTATGAGCCGGTTGGTCCACTTTCACCTTTGGCGAACCAAACGTCTTCAGTCACGATTTCAGTACCGTCGGTAGTTGTGGCAGTCGATCGCATGCGACCTTCTGAATCAACTTCCATTTGGGTGCTGATAGATTCGATCTGGTTCTGCTCCAACGTTTGAAGCTCACCGTCCTGAAGAATTGCGTCACCATTATCTACCCAGATACCCAGGTTGATGGTTTCATCTCCGGAGATGGTGCCGTCTGCATTGGCATCAAGTTGAGCCAATTTCACGTAACCGTTCTCGTACTGACCGCCAAGGTCACCGAACAGGGCAGAGCCGTCGATTTCGCCGTTGGCTCCGATCAGTGAAGTGTCAACCAGGATGCCATCGCCATCACCAGAGAACCACTCGATCTGATCGAGGACTCCGTCGGCGTCGATGTCAAACTGAACTGTTTCACCGATATAAGAGATGTCGCTCTTATCCTGGATCGTAGTCTCGCCGGTTACACCGATTTCACCATCAGCGTTCAAGTCAAGCGCGACAGGTGAGGCGTAGCTGCGATCGAAGACTTCAAGCTTGAAGGCGCTTTCGACTGTATTGCCAAACTCGTCCATCGCTGTGAAGGTGAATGGTGTAAACGCTTCACCTTGAGCACCGCTTTTGACTTCAGATCGAGTGAATTCACTCGCGGTAAAGGTGTCGTCTACCTCGGCAGCATCAAGATGCCAGTTCTCAGAGACTTCTGTGAAAACCTGCAATGTCAACTTGCCAGTTTCCATGTTGAAGTCCTTGACTTCCCAGCCGAAGAAACCGTCATCGGCCAGATCCAACTTGTATGAGCTGTCAAATTCCAACTGATACTTCAGATTCTGGTCGCTGCTGAGTGTCTCAGACAGGTCGATCACGATTTCTTGTCCTTGACCACCGTTATAGGCATCTCCGACAGAGATCATTTGCATCTCATTGACTTCAATGGCTGGATTTCCATCGGCATCAAGCCCTTGGGCGTTGAGGCCGTTGGAATCAAATCCATCGGCGTCAAATCCGTCAGCGTCGAAGCCGTTGACATCGAATCCGTTAGCATCGAAACCGTCGACATTGAAGCCGTCCGCATTGAATCCGTTGACATCAAATCCATCGGCGTTGAAGCCGTTAGCATCGAACCCGTCTGCGTCGAAGCCATTGGCGTCTAGCCCGTTTGCGTTGAATCCGTTGACATCGAACCCATCGGCGTTGAAACCATTGACGTCAAAACCGTCGGCATTGAACCCGTCCGCGTTGAAGCCATTGACGTCCAGGCCGTCCACGTTGAATCCGTTGACGTCCAGTCCATCAGCGTTGAATCCGTTGACATCAAACCCGTCGGCATTGAAGCCATAAGCATCAAGTCCATCGGCGTTGAATCCGTTAACGTCCAGTCCATCAGCATTGAATCCGTTGATATCAAATCCGTCAGCATTGAATCCGTTGACATCAAATCCGTCAGCATTAAAGCCACTGACGCTAAATCCGTCCGCGTTGAATCCGTTAGCGTCAAGTCCTTCAATATTGAATCCATCGACATTGAATCCATCGACATTGAATCCGTCGGCGCTAAATCCGTTGACGTCAAGTCCATCAACGTTGAATCCGTCAGCGTTGAAGCCATCAACGTTCAGGCCGTCAGCGTTAAATCCGTTGACGTCAAACCCATCAACGTTGAATCCATCAACATTGAATCCGTTGACGTCAAAACCATCGGCATTGAAACCGTCGAGGTCGAATCCATTGATGTCGAAGCCGTTGATGTCACAGCCAGCGACATCGAATCCATTAACGTCGAATCCGTTGATGTCGAAACCGTTAACGTCGAATCCGTCGGCGTCAAATACACGTTCAACTTCGGTAGCAGTTGCTTCTTGGTTGGCAGTGTCGAAGAAGCTTTGTGAATCGAAGTCCCATGAATTCAGGAATCCTTCGCTGTCGTAAGTGGTTTCAAGTCCATCTACTGGATGTAGCCAAACACCGATGTCGTCCTGGAAAGCAACTCCGGTCCAGTCTGGGTGATCACTGTGGTTCTGGATCGACGTGGCGTCCAGCGAGAAGCTAAACATCGTGTTTCCTTGTGCATCAGTCATCACTTCGATGTTGGAGAACGGACTGTCGCTGCTAAGCGATGAAACCAAGTGTTCATTCTGAAAGGAATTCAGGTTGTTTTCACCGTTGTAGTTGTAGGCAGATACAACAGGCTCGGCTCCTGAGTTATCAAAGTAGAACAGCGCCAATTCGTCGCCGTGTCCCTTAGGGTTGGGACCATCATTGACGGCCAGTGTGAATCCTTCAGAGTTGTCTGCAATGGACATCTTGAACGTGAATTCATTGGTGGCTTCATTGAAACTCGTGGTGACACGTTGAATGTCACCTGCATTGTCTCCACCAGCAGGCTCTACTACGTCGTAAGAGAACAACTGCATTGGTTCAGGCTGGTTTTTAGCTTGAAGCGCCGGATCTGGCTCAGGCTGAGGTTCTGGCTCTGGCTCTGGTTCAGGCTGCGGCTCAGGTTCAGGCTGCGGCTCTGGTTCAGGAGTTGGCTCGGGTTGAGGTTCAGGAGTTGGTTCCGGAGTTGGTTCCGGAGTTGGCTCAGGAGTTGGCGCAACCGCTTCACCTGATCCTGCTGCAACCAAAGCTGCAACATTGACGACTTTGTCTGTAAACTCAAGCCGCTCGACGCCAGTCAAGATATCGGTTCCTGAAGAACCAGTGACTTGCAAACTTCCATCAGCCAGAACTTCGAAAGTGAATCCTTCGCTGCTGTTGTTGAAGGTTGCAACGTCGTTGCCGACACCACCAATAACGAAGTCGTTACCAGCACCACCGGTTAGGGTGTCATCGCCAGTTCCGCCGTCAAGGATATCGTTTCCATCGTTACCAAACACTACATCGTTTCCGGCATTACCTTTGACAATGTCATTGCCAGCGTTACCGCGGACTTCATCATTGCCTGATCCGCCAGAAACCAAATCGTCACCGGCACCACCAGTAACGAAATCGTTACCAGCTCCGCCATCTACGACATCATCGCCATCCTGACCCAATACCTGGTCATTGCCGGCGTTGCCCTGGAGGTTATCGTTGCCGTCAAGGCCTTTGACCAAGTCATCGCCGTTTCCGCCAGTAGCAACATCATTGCCTTCGCCGCCGGAGATATAGTCATCGCCGTTACCGCCAGAAAGAACGTCGTCACCTTGTTGGCCGAGAACTTGATCGTTGCCGTCATTGCCTTCGACGACATCGTTGCCAGTTCCACCACGAACATCATCGTTGCCTTCGCCGCCTTGAACAACATCGTCGCCAGCGTTACCGACGACCAAGTCATTACCTGATCCGCCGTCAACGATATCGTTGCCAGCGTTTCCGCGGACTTGGTCATCGCCACCTTGGCCAAGAACAATGTCGTCGCCTTGGCCACCAGTGGCAAAGTCACGACCATCACCGGCGTCGACGATGTCGTTACCTTCACCACCGAAGACTTCGTCATTTCCGGCGTTGCCTTGAAGGTTATCATTACCATCAAGACCTTTGACCAAGTCATCGCCTGATCCGCCAGTAGCAATGTCGTTGCCTTCACCGCCGATGACAACGTCATCGCCAGCACCACCAGAAGGGATTTCGTCAACAGCGTTGCCGACTTCAGGAGCTGGAGCAACAACTTCAGGAGCTGGTGCCGGAGCAACCGGTGCTGGAGCGACAACTTCAGGAGCAGGAGCAACTGGTGCTGGTGCAATTGCCTGACCAGAACCTGCAGCAGTTACCTCACCAGAAGCTACCAAATCAGAAACATTGACCATTTTGTCTGAGAACTGGAGCATTTCGACACCAGTCAGGATGTCGGTTCCAGAAGAACCGGTGACCTGAAGACTTCCGTCATTGAGGACTTCAAAGCTGAATCCTTCGAAGCTGTTGTTGAAGTATGCGATGTCTTTTCCTTCACCACCAATGATGAAGTCATTTCCGGCACCACCGACTAGAACATCGTCACCAGTTCCGCCTTGGAGGATATCGTTTCCAGCGTTACCGATGACTTTGTCGTTTCCGGCTCCACCTTTAACAATGTCATCGCCTGCGTTTCCACGAACTTCGTCGTTGCCTGATCCACCTAGAACTAGGTCATCGCCGTCACCACCGGTAACGAGGTCTTTCCCGGATCCGCCACTAACGACGTCATTGCCGTTCTGACCGAATACCTGGTCATTTCCAGCGTTTCCTTGGAGGTTGTCATTGCCATCAAGGCCTTTGACCAAGTCGTTGCCAGTTCCGCCTGTCGCAACATCGTTGCCTTCGCCGCCAGAGATATAGTCATCGCCTGCGCCGCCAGAAAGAACGTCATCACCTTGTTGGCCAAGAAGTCGATCGTTTCCTGCATTGCCTTCGACTACGTCGTTCCCAGTTCCGCCACGAACATCATCGCTGCCTTCTCCGCCTCGAACAACATCGTCCCCAGCGTTACCAACGACCAGGTCATTACCTTTTCCGCCGTCAACGATATCATCGCCGGCGTTTCCACGGACTTGGTCATCGCCACCTTGGCCGAGAACAATGTCGTTTCCATCGCCACCGGTGGCAAAGTCACGACCGTCACCGGCTTCGACAATGTCGTTACCTGCACCACCAAAGACTTCGTCATTTCCAGCGTTTCCTTGGAGGTTGTCATTACCATCGAGGCCTTTGACCAGGTCATCGCCTTGGTTTCCTGAAACGATGTCATTTCCATTGGATCCAACTACAACATCGTTTCCAGTGGTACCGGAAACGATGTCATCACCACCTCCGGCAACAGGGGTGTCAACTGCGGTGTCGATACCGAAGTCCAGGTCGTTACTACCAGCGTTCCCGGTGTCAGTTTTTTCTTGAGCGTCATTGCCACCGACAAGTACGTCTTGTGTCGCGTCGCCAGCGCCAGCGTTGCCGTCGTCGTTGCCACCCGACAAGCCTTCGCCTTGGTCGCCGCCGATCAGATCGTTGACGAAATTCTCGAATTCGCCTTGGTCAGCGGTTTGTTCCGCATTTCCAAACATGTTTTGAACATCGTTGTCGACGGCTTGATTTTCGACTTGGTCAAAATCGACACCCGCATCGCCCAAGGCGGCACCGTATTGGGTTGCCGAGTACATGATGCGCTGCTCGAGTAGTTCGACGTTGTACTGCTCGCCCGTGGACGGCTTGGTCGGATTGGCAGCTTCTTCGGCAGGGTTTTCGGCTTGTTCTGGCGACAGAAAACCAAGTAATAGTTTACGTAAGTTCATTGTGTGTCCTTGAGGCAAAAATGAGTTGGTAGGTAGGTTTGACGTGTTTCATGGGTAGGTAGGATTACATTGAGAATCCTGTATAGATTTGTAGCTTTCCCCTGCCGTGATGCGCCTTTTAAATCGCCAAACCGTCACTTCTTTTCTTGTCGAGATCGGTTTTTCGGCGTTTACTGATGATGCCGATTGCGACGCGCCGTTGTTGGACGGATTGAATAGGCTGGCGAAAAAGCGGAAGGGCCAATAGAAAAGCCCCGACAAATGTCGGAGCTTTGTTTCAACTGCCCTAGCGAGAAGTTTTCTCGTGGCGATCGTCAGCAAGCTAACCTACCACTGGAAACTTGATTCCGATTCTGTTCTGCTTTGTTGATGGCCGGAACGATACATGTCTTTGATCTGCTCAGTAAACCCTTGGATCAACCAAGAGGTGTTTGCCCGGTTTTCGGTAGCGAACGCTTCTTGAAGAAGTTGGCTGTCGATTTCATGGTCAAATCGATTGGCGGTGACGACGCCGAGTTTTCCGCGACTCAGTATGATTCGGACCATGTTGGCTGGGCGGACGTTCATGATGAATTGGCGACCCGATCTCTGTTTGGTGGCAGCGGACCGAGGATTGTTGTTGTTGATCACGCCGACAGGTTCGTGAAAGACAATCGTGAGCGGATCGAAGACTACGCTGAAACGTCGAGTTCGGGTTTACTGATCCTGATCGTCGATTCCTGGCCCAGTAACACGCGGCTGTACAAAGCGATCAACAAGTCTGGCGTTCAGATTCGATGTGATGCTCCAACCAAAAGCGCTCGAAGCAAAAAGCGTGATGAGAAACAAGTTGGCGATTGGTTGATCGATCGAGCCAAATCGGAGTACGAGTTTACGTTACCCGCTGGTGGGGCTCAAACATTGATTGAGCTGACTGATTGCGAGTTTGGGCGGATGGACCAGGAACTTCAAAAGCTCTCGCTTTACGCCGACAAGAAGGGCAAGGTTGACCAAGCCACGATCAAACAAGTCGTCGGCGGCTGGCGTGCCCGTACGATGTGGGAAGCGATCGACTTTGCAGCAGACGGTGAAGCGGGCCGCGCGGTGGAGTTGCTTGACCAATTACTGCGTAGCGGCGAGCATCCGCTGGCTCTCTTCGGACAGCTTTCCTGGTCGTTGCGTCGTTATGCAACCGCAACCGAGATCGTGATGCGGCAAATGAGAAATGGTCGGAAACCGAATTTGCCCGGCGCCGTCAAAGAAGCCGGGTTTCGTCAGTGGGGCGGAGAACTGGAAGAATCACAAGCCAGGATTAGGCAGCTTGGTCGCCATCGAGCCGGATTGATGCTTGATTGGTTGCTTGAGGCAGACTTGGCCCTCAAACGATCCCATTCAAAACCCGATCGTGGTCGATTGGTCCTGGAGATGCTGTTTGTAAAAATGGCGAAGGAGCTTGGGCCGCAGAAGGTGGCTTAACTGGGGATTTGGAGCGCAAAAACGGCTTGCCAGCAGACAATTGCTGGCTCGATTGCTGCCTTGTTAGCGAACTTCGTTTTCTCTACTATCCGCCGCGAATATCGATGCACCATCGCTCGTCGATTGGTATGCCGCGCGCTATTTGCACCAAGTTGTCACTGTTCAAATGACTTCACGCAGGATGTAACAATGCCGGAATGGAATCTGGTTACAGCTAAAGAAACTCAGCAGGCACAAGCCTCCTCATCGAGACTTGGTTTGTCAAAACTGACGGCGGTTCATTGTTTGGTTCTGGCCGTATTGCTGGCCAGCCAGTTTGGTTGTACCAAGCTCCGCAACGGCGCCATGGATCGAAATATTCTTCGCTCGGGCGACACGGTTCCCAGTCAGGATTCGCGGCCGGCGTCTCCACCTGCAGCATCAGCGCCGCGATTCTCCAACAACCCAGGCGCAGCTCTTTTGGAGTTGAATGAAGTCTATGAAGAGTTCGAAGGAACTTCGTTCGACCAATCCAATCCGCAAGAGGTAGAACTAAATCAGGAGCTTGAAGATAACAATTCGTTTCAATCACCGACCACCCAAGCAAAAATTATCGAGGTCTCCGAGGAGTCCTTCGAAACCGCAGACAGGGGTATTACGTTAGTCGCGATTCAGCCGCCGGCTCCGTCGATCAAAGACTCGTTTGAAGTTACGGACGCGGTCGAAGCAAGACCCACTGCAACGAGGGAAAGGGTTTTGCTGGGCGGAGTTCCTCTGGATGAGATTGAGCCCATCAACCCGGCTAAAATTATCAGCCAGTGTGATCATGTCGCGTGCGACTGCATGAAGGAAAAGTTGAAGCCGGTTTTGCCATTCGCTCAGCCTGTACAACCGCCGATCCAGTCACAGGCGCCGCCTTCGGAATTGGTTAGTCAGCCGCTTGCTCCGATCATGTTTGACGAGACAACTCGCGAAGTCGAAGAGTTCGATCAGCAGCAGACTGAACAAAACATGTTGCGGTTGGTTGCGCAGCACGCGGCTGAGACTGTCGCGCCGATTGAGGAAAAGATTGAAACAACTATCGTTCCCGAGCAAAACGATTTCGTGAACACTGAGGAAATCAAAATCGAGTTTCATCCGACGGTCGATCCAAATTTGGGTCGAGTTCAAAAGTCGGTTCCCGGTTGTTCGGATTGTGAATCTCCAGCTTGTGCAGGTGACTGTGTGAAAACCAATCGACGCCAAAGCGAAAACCAGCTTCGGCCCATCGTCATGAGTGAGCCAATACCTTTGGAAGTCGTAGGAACCGCAGTCACCGAAGTGCCACTTCAAAAAGAACTGCCGCAACAGCGAGCCCCGATCGCGATCAAGGGCGAGTTTGTCACTCAGGCAATCGTCGCGCCAGTTGACCGCGTTGATTACACGGAGTTCACCACGCAGGACTGGATCGAGATTTTCGGTCCGCCACCAGCTCCAGTTAAAGCACTTACAACGACCAGAGATCGCCGTTCCGATTTTCAACCCGATGTCGCCGTCATTCCCCCAACGGTGGAGGAGGAACCAGGGCAAGTAGCAAACGAATTCCAGATGTCTCAGTCAAATGACTTTGCTCCTAACGATGTGGTTATTGATCTCAACGGCGTTGAACTGGTGGATGCCGAAGTTGCTGCTGAAGCCGCGAAATGGGAGCCGCCGATGCATGCGAACTTTAGCCCAATTCCCAACGGCGATCGCTCGCTGCCACATGAGGCCGACGCGAACTCTCTGGCGCTTGAAAAAGCCGCGCTGCGTGGAGCAAGTTCTCCGTTTCCAGTTGTCGATACACGTGTTGAAATTCCAGCCAAACCCAAAGTCGTCGTTGAAATCGTTGATAACACCGTTCCCTGGAGTGTGAAGCTTGCCGAAACGATCGACAATGTTCGGCGACAGCGAAACGCCGAAAGCGATCCGATGGCGCGTAATGGAATCGAGGTCAACCTGCGATTGCTTGAAGTGCTGCAACGACAAATGGTTACCGTTGAAGAGAATCGGCACTCAATGCCCAACGGCGAACTTCAGTATTGGCAGCATCAACTGGACGCGATCGCTTTGATGCTTCCCTCGACCGACAACGGCGTTTCGGATTTCGATCGCCACAATACGGCTTATGAAACGCTTGAACATTTACGAAAAGCCGTCGAGCGGTTGGAATCTATTGCTGAACTGAAAGTTCTCTCAGGCAGGTTCTGCACCGAGATTTCGGGATTCGGGAAGTACAAGCCGTTTGCTAACACTGTTTTCACGTCCGGTCAGAAGACCTTGATTTACTGCGAAGTCGAGAATTACACGTCGACCTCCCGAGCCATGAATTCAGAGCAAACGTATCACACCAGGTTGCGTGGCAGTTATGTCATTTATGATCAGCAGGGCAGGGCGGTGCAGCAATCCGAGTATCCTGTGGTCGAGGACATCGCGCGAAAGAAGCGCCGTGATTTCTACATGTACTTTCCGATCCAGATTGGCGACCTGAGGGCTGGGAACTATCGGCTTGAGCTGATGGTGGAAGACCTTGGCAGTAACAAGTCTGCGGCCCTCAAGCCCGGCATGGCATTTCAAGTCCGGTAGCGATTGTGACGCTTAGTAAGACCGCGACAGAGAGTTTTGCCCAGGCTAGAATCTGATTGGGCAGGGCTAGCGATTATACCGGCGAGGAACATGTCGCCTCAGCAACTCGATGATCCAAAGTCGATAACAAAGAATGCTGCGCCCATCGACCGGTCGATGGCATTGAATCGCAAAGTTGGCTTTAGGAATGAGACCCAATGGAATTGGTTTTTTGGATCGCCGTTCCGTTTCTGGTTCTCGTCGCAGGATTGGTTTTCAGATTCCAACCGTCGCTACAACTGCGACCTTCGTCGCGATTGAGCCCGATTCCCATACTCGGCTTGATGATCGTGCTGGCGGGAGCGGTGCTTGGCCACGAGTTTTTCAACATGCCCGCCGGGCCGATCCCAATTACGCTGGACCGATTGCTGTTGATTGGGACCGCTGGTTTGTTCGGATACTTTTATCTGACCAACCAAGAAGATCTTGCGCCGCTCAATGCCCTTGACGTTGCGATCATGTTCTTGATCGCCGTGATTGGGATCAGTACGATCACCCACGATTGGAAATTTCTCAACAACATGCCCGCTTCGCGGCTGCTGTTCTTCAATCTCTTGCCAGTGTTGTTGTATTGGCTGGTTCGAAACTGTCGGCTGGAGGTTGGCGATCTCAAGTTGATCGCGACTGTGTTGTGTCTGTTTGGTGTCTATTTGGCTTTAACGGCCATCGCAGAAATCAAAGGCGTTACGGCGGCTGTGTTTCCGCGCTACATCATGACGTCCGAAGAAGTTGAGTTTTTGGGGCGAGGCCGCGGGCCATTCGTTAATCCGGTTTCCAACGGCATATTCATGATCGCCTGCTTCTGCAGTGCGTTGATGTGGTGGCCCAGATCGGGTGAGGGACGCAGGACGATTCTAATTATCGTCGCGCTGACAATCAGCGTCGGATGTTATGCGACGTTGACGCGTAGCGTATGGTTGGCGTTGGTTTGCGCTTGCGGGATCTTTATCTGGCTGCCGTCTAGTACTCGAGCCAAGGGCGGGATGATTGTGCTTGCAACCGCTGCTGCAATTGCTTTGTTTCCAGTTCTTTCGGAGAAGATATTCTCTTTCAAGCGAGATAAAGCCGTCACGCAAACGGAGATGGCGATCTCGGCTCAAATGCGCCCGATGTTCCTGCACGTCGCAACCAAGATGTTCGAGGATCGACCGGTATTCGGGGTCGGGTTCGGGCAGTACGCCCGCGCCAAAACGCCTTACCTGTCAGATCCGCACTCTGGAAAGCCATTGGTGATTACTAAAACGTTGATGCAACACAATGTCTTTTTGGCTTACCTGACCGAGACTGGATTGGTTGGTCTTTCTGCGCTCACACTGATGCTGTTGATGATGATATTTACCAGTTGGAAGGTTTGGAGTAACAAGACGATAGACTTATGGGCGCGGCAATTTGGGTTGTTGGGCGTCGTGATGTTGTCGAGCTACTGTGTCAATGGAATGTTCCACGACGTTTCTATCATTCCGATGAATCACGCGTTTTTGTTCTTTTTGCTTGGGCTGGTGAACAATATTTTCTCCCGGTCATACGCCTTCGAAATCGAAACTGCTTTAGATACTGGTCCAGCCGGGGCGTTGGACAACCCATTTGCCCAGCAGGCTTCCGCTTTTCCGGCTTAGCATTGACGCCACAGGCCTAGGGAGTTGGTCCGGGCTACCAAAGATGCCATTGCTTGAACCAGATCACGTAGATGCCCAGCAAGAAGTTGGTGACTGCATGAGCGACAACGCAGTCCCAAAGATTGCGAGTGCGAACCATCAACCAAGTCACAAGCCCAAACCAGAGGAAGGCAGCGATCGCTTCGGTTGGATGCGTGGCCATACCGTAAATGCTGGCCGTGAGCAGTGCGCCGACGGTCAAGCCTTCAAAGCCGATGTTCTCCCACTGCGGATTCTCGATCCAACGTACCAGCCAGCCTCGGAGGAATAGCTCTTCCACAACCGGAACCAGCAATGCCAGCGCGGCGAAACGAACCAGCAAGAACGTCACCAGCACCGAAGAGTCTTTGATCAAAAAGGGATTGAACGAAGGCCGGTCAAGATCTGGCCTGATCGCATCGGGCAGGAAGCCAAGCAATTGGTGCTCGAGCTGTGGGTGACAGACGCCGACCCAAAGCACGACTCCGATGATGCCAACGATCACCGACAGCGGAGAGATTCGTAGCTTGAAATGTTCGA
>CALJOA010000103.1 GCA_937981585.1 uncultured Pirellulaceae bacterium
CGACCGTTGCGGTTACTTGGGGCCTGGCGAGATGCGGACTTTAGCTTTGTAGTTTCCAGTCCAGGTGTAGTTGGCGCTTCGGGCGTAACTGTCTCGCATCGAGATTCCCAGATAAAGAATGCCTGATTTCTTGGCGACAAATTCCCCTTTGGCTCCAACAGCAACACAATTGGCGTTGTTGGTTCCGATACGGGCAACGAGTTTGCCAGAATTGATTCCCTGCCAAGAACTACGGTTAGTCAAACCGTCAGGTGTGCTGGAATTGTTCCAGTTAGTCCACTGCACGATTCCGTCGGCTTGAATTGAAATCTTGTCCCCTTTGTTGACTCGAATTCCTACCGACTGAGGTTCCTTTTGAAAGAAAGCCAACGCATCGACGGTTACGTTTTTGCGAATCTCCGGTCGACCGCGAGCGATCATCCTGTCGGCCAGCATGATATCGCCCAACTGAACCCGCAGTCGGCCAAACTTGCTGGAGACGTCGAACTCTTTTTGCTGGATTTCACCAACGATCGAGAAATCGGGAGTAACCACGGTATCGTTGAAGTCCAGCGGTGCTTCAGGGCTGAGCAGTTCTTTTTCCAACTCTTCTTCGATTTCATTAAACTCGGCTCGAATTTCCGCCAGCCGTTTTCCGCGCTCAGCGACTCCACCATCATCAAAAGTGTTGAGGACCTTCTTGATTTTGAGTCCCATGGCGATCAGGTCTCGTTGAGAAGCATCTCGGATCGCCGCGTCATCAGCTCCAAGTCCTTCGACCAAGGTTCCGATTTTTTCTTTCTGCTCAGGATTGCCGTTGAGTCCCGGCATGATTTTTGAAACGCGAGAGATTGGTACAGTTAAGACGCCGTACTTCGTTTTCACGTCGATCGATAGCGTCTTAATGTCACCACCGATGATCGAACCATCCCGTAGATGGAGCTGGGCGAATTGCTGGCCGATTTTCTCTTCGTCAGGTGCGTCAATGGTGTCGATGACACGTTCGGATTGAGTCTCTTTCTTGTCGTCAGCTTTCTTTTCTGGCTGTGGACCAGCGACGGGTTCGGCCGCTTCAATTGGAGCGGCTTCAATTGGGACGACTTCATCTCCCTGCAAGGCAAAAGAAGTATCCACATCAATAACCAGCCAGCTCAAGCAAACTGCGGCAATGGTCAGAATACAAATCGGATTAACAGAGATCGTTCTCATTGACGTTTCCAAAGATAGATTCATCGTTGCTTCCGGGTTCCGAAATCAAGTTCACTGGTTTGTGAAAAGCGAGTCAGGCGAAAGGAATCAGTAGAACGATTCAACTTCCGCTCGGCTTTTCGGCTTCAATTTTATTCTAGCCTGTTCGACGCGAAGATGTGAGAACCGAATTCGTTTTTTCGCCCGAGATGAGCCCAACTCAAACGTCGATTTCACTGGCGTATTCGGCCCGCTCCATGATAAATCGAAACCGGGCTGAGGCGTCCCGACCCATCAGGTCGCTAATTACACGATCAGTTTCCAGCTGATCATCAATTTCGACTTTTAGCATTCGTCGAGTATCAGGGTTAAGCGTTGTGTCCCAGAGCACTTTGGGCATCATTTCACCAAGCCCTTTGAATCGTGTGATCTCCGGATTCGCTCTGCCGTCGCCGTGCTCTTTGAGAATTCGAGTGCGGTCGTCCTCGTCGGCGGCCCAATGTGTTTGCTTGCCGATGTTGATTCGAAACAAAGGAGGCAAAGCAATGTACAAGTGACCTTCGGCGATCAGTTTGGGCATGTGGCGATAAAAGAAGGTCAGCAACAGCGTCGTAATATGGTGACCATCAGAATCGGCGTCGGCGAGTAGAATGATTCGTTCGTATCTGAGTCCTGACAAGTCCAGCGCCGGTCCGATTCCGCAACCCAGCGCCGTGACCATGTCTTGAATCTCTTTGTTGTCCATCATCTTTTTAAGCGTCGAGCTTTCGGTGTTGAGGACCTTCCCTCGTAGCGGCAGGATCGCTTGATAGTTTCTGTCACGGCCTTGCTTGGCCGAACCCCCAGCGGAATCGCCTTCGACGATGAATAACTCCGAATTGCCTCGACCCGAGTTGAGACAGTCGCTCAACTTGCCCGGCAGCATCGAACGCTTGCCTCCGGTTTTTCGAGAAACTGCGGCAGATGCCGCACGAGAGGCTGCTCTTGCGCGCGCCGCAGCAATGATTCGGGCAATGATTCCGTCTGCCGTTTCCCGGTTGTTGTTCATCCACTGTTCCAGTGCCGGTCGCATCACGCCGTCGACTGACGCCTGGACCTCTGGATTGTTGAGTCGGTCTTTGGTCTGACCTTGGAATTGTGGTTCGGCGATAAAGATCGAGAGGATTCCAACCATGCCTTCGCGAATATCATCGGGCGTGATTTTGACGCCGCGAGGAATCAAGTTATGCATGTCAAAGTAATTCCGCACGGCTTTGTTAAGCCCAGAACGAAAACCGTTTTCGTGCGTTCCACCGTTGCCGGTCGGGATGCCGTTGACATAAGACCGCAGATGTTCGTCGGTCGATTCGGTCCACTGAAGCGTCAGTTCGACTCGCGGATCTTCCGAGCGAACCGT
The DNA here is from genome assembly GCA_937981585.1 of uncultured Pirellulaceae bacterium. Lineage (GTDB taxonomy): Bacteria > Planctomycetota > Planctomycetia > Pirellulales > Pirellulaceae > Mariniblastus. Next base: position 2,564 of record CALJOA010000103.1, read on the forward strand.
AAAGGGTGTTTCGTGAATCGCAGTCGTGTCCCGTTGTTTGATGACTTGGCCAAGATACTCAACGATTCCTTCCTCGTGATGGAACGATTCTTTGGTCTTGTCGGGATCGTTGTGAAAGTTGACTTTGACCCCGCGATGGAGAAAGCTCGCGATCTCCAGTCGCTGACGAATCGTATCAACGTTGAAGTTGGTTCTCGGAAAGATCGTTGGATCGGGCGAAAAGAAGATCGACGTGCCAGTGCCGCGCACGGTGCCCTTGAGTTTTTGGAGTTTCGATTTCGGTTTGCCCTTGGCGAACTCCATCTTGTATTGCGATCCACCGCGTTTGACGACTGCGACCAGTTTTTTGGAAAGCGCGTTGACAACCGAAGCACCAACACCGTGAAGTCCGCCGGCCGTTTTGTAGTTGTTGCCATCGAACTTGCCGCCGGCGTGAAGCACGGTTAGCACGGTTTCAAGAGCGCTTTTTTTCGTCTTTGCATGTTTGTCGATCGGGATGCCACGTCCGTTGTCGGAGATCGTGATCGAGTCCCCTTCCTTGTGAAGATGAACCGTAATCTCAGTCGCGTGCCCGTTCATGGCTTCGTCGACCGAGTTGTCCATGATCTCCCAGATGAGATGGTGGAGCCCCGCCGGCCCAACGCCACCGATGTACATGCCGGGACGTTTGCGGACAGGCTCCAAACCCTCAAGAACGACGATGTTCTCACCGGTGTATTTTTTGCTCTTCTTGGTTGCCATGTATTTGTTATGAAAAAGTTGTGTTGGTTTGGTGATTGGTTTGTAATAGGCGTTGCTATCGTGTCGAAGGTTTACCAAGTCGGGTTAATGGTTGCTTTCGCAAAATCGGACGAACCTCATTGTCGGTGTTTGAGTTCAAAGATCATGTTTGGAGCAAGACCGTCGATCCTTCCAATGACAAATCCGACAAACGACTGTATAGAACGTCTTGATATTGTTGACGCGCTTGCCCGAGTTCATTCGGGCCATGTTAGTCCGTGCCGGTTTATATTCATCAAGCGACGCACCATCCGCTACCCGCACCTGCCATCGCTCCCCTCTCCCTTTTCAAGGGAGAGGGG
>CALJOA010000104.1 GCA_937981585.1 uncultured Pirellulaceae bacterium
CTATAATCCTGCAATCTTACAATCCTACAATCCCACAATCCCACAATCCCACAATCCCAATCTCGCAAACCCAGTCCCAGTCATCCAATCTCAATTTTCATGAAGCGTGGGGGCCAATATCTATTTATTGATTTTAAATCGAAAAAAATCCAACTAATTCGAGATTCACGAGAAACCCCATTTCGGTATCGAGGTTCAAGTTGTAATGGGTCGAACATAACGTGTTGTCCCAAGTTGTCTATTTGCCATGGTTGCAAAATCAAACCTGTCCTTTCTGCCTGTAGTGGGTCTTATAGGAGTCCGAAACGATGATTCGAGTCAAACTTCAAATTCTGGGTCTTGTCCTTTTGGCAGCGGTCCTTTGTACTGCCGACGTAATGGCCCAGCCTGGCGGTGATCGAGGGCGCGGCGGTTTTGGAGGCCCTGGTTGGGGCGGCGGACGTCTTCTGGACCTACTCTCTAACGAATTGATTCAGAAAGAACTGGAAATGTCGGACGATCAGATCGCCGAAGTCCAAACTTTGCGTGATGATTCCAGGCGGCGTCGCGGCGAAGCGATGTCCAAGGTCCGTGAGCTATTCCAAGGTGGCGACCGACAGGCAGCGATGGAAAAAGCCCGTACAGTTTTTGGCGATTTGACCAAAGAGGACGAAACCGACATTGAGGACTTTTTGATCGGCGAGCAGTTCGATCGACTCAAGCAACTCTCGATCCAGCGAGATCTTGCTGGCCGGAATCCCAATGGGGCGCTTGGAAAACTGCTAGATATGGTCGAAGCAACCGATGACGAGAAGGACAAGTTTGAAGAAGTAAAAGAAAAACTGGAGAAAGAAGCTGCCGAAAAGATCGCAGAGATTAAGGCCCAAACTGTTGAGCAGATCGCCAGGGAATCGCTTTCGGGCCCAAAAGCCGACAAGTTTATGGAGTTCATCGGTGAAAGCATGGAAGGCGGCGCAGAGGCGTTTCGAGATCGCGGCTGGCAAGGCCGAGGTGGTCGTGGTGGTCGCGGCGGCGATCGTGGTGGTCGCGGCGGCGGAGGTCGTGACAGTCGGCCAGAGGGTGATGTCTAAGTCCTCTGACTGCTGCTCAATAACTTAACGATTGCATAGCATTTTCCCATCTAGGCCTGAGCGACTTCGCTCAGGCCTTTTCTCGTGTCATGTGTCGATAAAACACTGGCAAATTGAGATACTACGAAACTTGGATTCGAATTCGGGGTTTTATTAGGGTGACGCAATTTTAGCGACCGCGACCAAATAGCTTTCTGGCGCCGCTTCGATAGGTTGGAAAGATCGCATACTGAGCATCCGGTCGTTACAAATGTTTCGACTACCCTCAAGTTCCCCAACACCTGATGCGTTTCTTCCTGCTTATCGGCACAACCGGAATTGTCGTTTTTCGTAACTGAAACCGGGACTAACTGAGATTCGCGTGGCGATTGAATCATAATAAAATGCGGGAAGAACGTGTGCTGGGGCACGGGTTTTTAACAACTGCAGATGTTCAAGGTGTAGTGATTCTGCTGGTTCAACGAGTGGCTCCAATTGAGTGTTCAATTGGTTCAAAGACGACTGTTTTGAAGCTTTACGGCAGGTTGATATGGAATTAGTTGATTCGCTAGTGCGTACCGGCTTGATAACCGAAACGCAGCTTAGCCAAGCCGAAAGTCGCGGTGGCGACGTGTTGGCTCAGCTGGTTCAGGCTGGTGCCGTCGATCATCAAACTGCGCTTAAGGCAATGGCCCAGGAAATCGGTGTTGAGTACATCGACTTGCGTGAGGCTTCGGTTGACTTGTCACTGCTGGATTCCTTTCCCCAGAAAATCATCTACCGGCAGGTGCTGTTTCCTGTCAGTCGCGACAATGGAACGATCGTGATTGCGACCGCCGATCCGCTGAACTTCTATCCTCTCGACGAAATCAGCGCCGCGACTGGGTTGGCAGTCGAACCTGTTTTGGCCGAGCGCAGCGAAATCGCCAAACTGATCAAGAATCACCTTGGTGTTGGTGGCGAAACGATCGAAGGCTTGATCGAACAAAAGATCGACGAAGGCGTCGAGCTGCTGAGCGAAATTGAGACCGACGGCAGTGAGCTTTCCGAGATGGCTCAGGAAGCCAGTGTTGTCCGGCTGGTCAACGAGATTTTGCTCGAAGCCGTCGAGTCCCGGACCAGTGATGTTCACATCGAATCGCAGCAGGACGGTATTGTCATTCGAAATCGAATTGACGGAATCCTGCATACCCAGCCTCTACCGCCAGAGATCAATCACTTTCGCGCTGCGATCATCAGTCGTTTGAAGATCATGGCCAAGCTCAACATTGCTGAGAAACGATTGCCACAGGACGGCCGAATCAAAATCCGTGTCAAAGGCCGTGAGGTTGACGTGCGGATGTCGGTCATTCCGATGATCCACGGCGAGAGTCTGGTCATGCGTATTCTCGACAAAGGCGCAATGAAGTTCGAGCTGAAAAGTCTGGGTATGTCGCCTGAGACCTACGATGAATTCAGCAAGCTGATCGAGATCCCGCACGGCATCATCCTTGTCACCGGCCCGACGGGATCGGGTAAAACAACGACGCTTTATAGTTCTCTGATCGAGATCAATGACCCGACGACCAAGATTATCACGACTGAAGATCCGGTCGAGTATCAGTTGCCGGGAATCAACCAGATTCAGGTTCACCCAAAAATTGGCCTGACGTTTGCCCATTCGCTGCGAAGTATTTTGCGACACGACCCCGACGTAGTGTTGGTGGGTGAAATTCGTGACCTTGAAACTGCCGAGAACGCAATTCAGGCTTCGCTTACCGGGCACCTTGTGTTCAGTACGCTTCACACCAACGACGCCGCGGGTGCGTTTACTCGGATGGGCGACATGGGAGTCGAGCCGTTCCTGGTTGCCAGTACGGTCGAAGCGATCATGGCTCAGCGACTTGTGCGACGACTGTGCAATAGTTGCCGTCAGGCGGTTGATCCAAAACCAGAAAACCTACCCAGTGACTTTCCGCTTGAGAAACTTACAGGGCAGCCGATTTACAAGTCCGTGGGATGTCGAGAGTGCCGGAACGTTGGCTATCGCGGCCGAGTCGGCATCTATGAGCTGTTGGTGACGACCAATGATCTTCGTCAAATGGCCCATGACCGAGCCAGTACCTGGGAAATAAAAAAGGCCGCGATGGCGGCTGGAATGAAGACGCTTCGTGACGACGGCTGGCTCAAAGTCATCCAGGGAGTAACCTCGGTCGAAGAAGTTCAACGAATGACCAAAGGTGATCGCCGCAGTTAACGATGCCTTGTTAAAAATTGGAGCATCAGCAAACAAACCGAATCAAATAATCAATGCCAGACTTTACCTACACAGCACGAAGCCTATCGGGAGAAATTGTTTCCGGTTCGATGACCGCCAACACGGAGAAGGACGTCGTCAATGCGCTATCTGGTAAGAAGCTGTTTCCTGTCAAAGTCGAATCACAGGTTGCTGCCAAGTCGATCACGTTTGGTGGGCGAGTCAACGATCAAAAGATCGCCGTCTTTTATGAGCAGCTTGCGTCATTGATCAGCAACGGCGTGCCGATGCTAAAGTCGTTGACGATTCTGAAAGAGCAAACGCGGATTCCAGCTTTTCAGGATGCGCTCGAGGACGTCATTGCCCGGATCGAGGATGGTGAAACGCTTTCCGATTCGTTCGCGCGTCATCCGAAGATCTTCAGTGAGATGGCGGTCAATATGTCTCGCGCGGGTGCCGAAGGCGGATTCCTCGAAGACGCTTTGACTCGCGTGGCGTCGTTTACGGAGCAACAAGCCGAATTGAAATCGCGAACCGTGGGTGCGCTGATCTATCCGGCCGTATTGGCATCAATTGGAACATTGGTCGTGACAATCCTGCTTGTCTTTTTCGTCCCGAAGTTCGGTGAGCTGTTTGACCAGTTACGCGAAAAAGGACAGCTTCCGAAAATTACTGATTGGTTGCTCTGGTTTAGTGGTTTCTTGCGAAGCTACGGAATTTTCATTTTGCTTTTCTTGATCGCAGTTGTCGGTTTGATCCGCTATCAGTTAAGCACCGAAAGCGGGCGCCGGTTTTCGGATCGGTTGAAGATTAAAATCCCTCTCATGGGTCCAATCTTTTTGAGTCTCGCGGTTGGACGATTCTGCCGCGTACTCGGAACACTGCTTAAAAACGGCGTTCCGATTTTGAAGGCGCTAGAGATCAGCCGCGATGCGTCGGGGAACAAGGTTCTTTCCGAAGCGATCGCCCAAGCGTCGGAGAATATCAGCTCAGGTGAATCGCTTTCGGTTCCGCTGAGCAAGTCGGGGCACTTTCCCCGTAATGTTACTGAAATGATCAGCGTCGCCGAAGAGTCCAATACGCTTGACGACGTCCTGATCAGTATTTCCGAAGGCTTGGAAAAACAAACGGTTCGTCGGTTGGACTTGATGGTCAAACTGATCGAACCATTGATGTTGATGGTCATGGCCGCAATCATCCTGGTTGTGGTTGTTGCGTTGTTGTTGCCAATTATGAAGATGGGCAGCGTGATGCAGTAATGAAATACTGAAACTGAATTCGGGTTTAGTTTGTTGGGGTGAATCCGAAGTTTGAAGTCTGAAATCCGAAGTTTGAAATTTGAAATAGACACTCAGGTGTCACAGGAGACCAAGAGATGCGTATTAGAAGAAATGACAAATCGGTAGCCGGGAGCAATAGAAACTCCGGTTTTACTTTGCTTGAGTTGTTGCTCGTGATGGCGATTCTCGTCGTGTTGGCGTCGTTGTCGACGTTTGCGATTTTGAATCTGCAGCAGACGTCGCTTCAGAAAACGGCTTTCATGGAGATTGAGACGCTTAAGAAAGCGTGCAAGATGTACAAGCTCAATGTCGGAGCGTTCCCTCAAAAGCTTGACGATCTTCACTCCAACCCAACCGGTTTGACTCGTGCTCAATGGGGTGGCCCTTACTTGGAAAAGGCGATCCAAGCAGATCCTTGGCAGCGTCAGTACACCTATTCTGCCGATCCGAATTCGGGCATCGTAACGATTCGATCAGCTGGCCCCGATGGCCAAGCCGATACCGAAGACGACGTGCCAGATCCACAGGCCGGATAGTGGTTGCTTAGTAGCTCGCCTCTCCGAGGCGAGTTTTCACGCCTCGGAGAGGCGTGCTACTTTGGAGGGTTTTCAGCCGCGTGAAATACTGTGTTAGACAAAACGAAGAAAGCAATCTCAATGCCGCCCCTAACAAGGGTGACGCATGCTTTGTGTTTCCGCGAGTCCAGATTCCGTTGGCCGTTGCGATCCGTTCTTCTCAAATCTCAGACACGACAACTGGTTCAACTCGCCGGCGAACCGCGTTCACGCTGTTGGAACTGATCCTTGTGATTTCGATCGTGATTGTCGTTGCGGCTATGGCGGCTCCTTCGATCCAGCGGACGTTTTCTCGCTCGGCAATTCAAAAAGGCGCCGATCGGGTACGCATTGCAATGGGCCAAGCACGGGTTCGAGCCATTCGAACTGGCGAAGAGCATGCCGTCTTCTACTCGCCCAAGGGTTCGTGGTTTAACGTCGCGCCGTTCGCGAATTTCGCCGAGCAACCCGGTGTGGCAAGCCAACGACAAGCGTTGATTGAAGAAGGCAACTACACGAATTTCGAAGAGGATTTGCTTCCCAGAGGCGTCCGGTTTTCTGCGGCAGCAACGGACGTGAACTCGCGCGCCGCGGCTTTGCTGTCCGCCGGAGGTGCAAGTGGATCAGACGAAGCCATCGGAATGATTCTGTTTTACCCTGACGGTACGTCGCAGGACGCAAAACTACTGTTCGAAAACGACGAGCAACTGTTTGTTCAGTTGGAACTTCGCGGTTTGACGGGGCTGGCTCGCACGGTCCGCGTTGAGAATCCGGAGGACCAATGAAGATGCAAAGTAATTCATCCAAAGTTCACTTCCGCCAACGACGCGGTCTTTCGCTTTTGGAAGTCATTCTTTCGATTGCGATTCTTGGCAGTTCGATGGTCGTAATCGGTCACCTCTACAACCTAGGCTACCGCAGCGCTTTGCAGGCGCAGTTTCGCAGCGAAGCCAACCTGCATGCCGATTCGAAAATGGCAGAGCTGGTGGCTGGCGTTTTGCCGATCGAGTCGACCGGCGATACGGATATCGAAGAAGCACCCGGCTGGCAATACTCGGTTCAAATCGAAGACTCGTTTCAACCTGGTTTGTTCCTCGCAACGGTGATTGTGAAGAACGGTGAAGATTCAGTCATCATTCCAAATGGGCTTTCAATCGTCAGATTCATTCCCGATCCGGACTACGAGCCCGAGGAGGATATGGAATGATCTCGATGAAAGCTCACAAATCGAATTTGGCTCAAAGTCTTCGGCCCACAGTGAAGGTGGAGTCCGCGACTTCAATTGCGCGGCCCGTGCCACCCCGTACCAACCAACGACGCGCAGGATACACCCTGATGGAGTTGCTGTTGGCGCTGGGACTTTCAGTAGTCGTTATCGCTGCGATTGGGATGGCGATCCAGATTTACGTGATCTCGCTGACCAATCAACAGGCCACGATCGAGCGAAAGCAGATCGTCCGCAGTCTTTTTGCGATGATCAGCCGCGACCTCCGCGCGGGGGTTCAGTATGAGGGGGCTGACTACTCGGTTTTAGATCAAAAACTTATAGATATGGCCCAGCAAGTGGCGCCCGAAGAAGAGGTAGAGGAAGCCGAAGGAGAAGCAGAACCCGAAGCAGAAGAGCCAACGATTATCGTTGAAGAAGAAGTTGCGTTTCGACCAACGCTGCTCGGCTCTGAAACGGCGGTCATGATCGACATCAGCCGGCTGCCCCGATTGGACCAATACAATCCGCTTGTTGCGGCTGCCGATTTGGAGACTCAGACGCCGTCGGATGTAAAGTCGTTGGCTTACTTTGTGTCGCTCGACAAAGGCGGAATTGAAGATCAACTTGATTTTGCCGAAACGCGAGCCGCCGGCGGTCTCTATCGCCGCGAGATTGATCGAGCTGTCGCCAACCACATGGGCAACTACGACTTGATTTCCGAAGCCGACAAGTACACGAGGCTGGTTGCTCATGAAGTTGCCCAGATCGGGTTTCGTTACTTTGACGGTGAACAATGGCAATCCGAATGGGACTCCACCGAGGCCGGCCGGTTTCCACCAGCGATTGAAATCGTCCTCGTGATCGACACCGAGCGGTCGGCCGAGTCATCTCAATCGTACTCATACGGAGGTCCCGACGAAGATACGGCAGAAACGTATCGGTACGTTGTGCACCTTACTGTCGCAGATCTTCACAACCCAGAGGAGGAATAGGTAGTTCCGCCGGGCCAAACCCGTTCGATCAAATAAGCGCTTTGATTTCAAACATGAATTCTTCAACCAGACAATTTGCAACCGATCCAAGTCCGAGGCATTCTCGGATCTCTTGGCAATCGCGCGGCACGCAGCAAAACCATCGTAACCGTAGCGGTTCGTTGTTATTGATCGTGTTGGTCACTATCGTGGTACTTTCGTTGACGGCTTACACGTTCACCTCGTTGATGCAAACCGAAGACGAAGCCTCGCGGCTGATGACGCTTCGCATGCAAACGAAATACTTGGTCGACTCGGGAATGGACTATACGCGGCTTTTTCTCTCTCAAAGCGAAGCAACCATTCGCGAGAAAGGTGGACGCTGGGACAACTCCGAGGTTTTTCAAGCGATTCCGGTCGCGATATCTTCAACCAACCCCAACCGGATCGGTTACTTCTCGGTGGTCACGTCGAGTATGAACGAAGATGGGTTTTCCGATGGGAATCGATTCGGATTGATCGATGAAAGCAGCAAGATCAATCTCAACACCCTGCTCTACGCTGATGCGATGGCCGAGATCAATCCGATTTTTGCGGAAAGCAGTGGTAGAAACGTCTTGATGAATCTTCCTGAGATGACCGAAGAGATCGCTGACTCGATCCTCGATTGGATTGACGCCGATGATGATGTGAGAGAATTCGGAACAGAGAGCGACTATTACGCTAGTGAAGATCCAGCTTACGAGTGTAAAAATGGACCCCTCGATAGTCTCGATGAATTGCTGTTGGTTCGCGGTGTGACTCCACAAATGTTGTTCGGGCTGGATCTTAATCGCAACGGGTTGCTGGACGATA
>CALJOA010000105.1 GCA_937981585.1 uncultured Pirellulaceae bacterium
GAAAATGCTGGATTTCTTGGGCTGAAACGTCTCAAAACGCCAAAAATAACTTTGATTCCTGCTATTTGCGACTATCCTTAAGTCGTGTCGCGGGATTGATCTATAGCATCATTTTCGGATACACCCCAGAATATCGAACGACGCAGTTCTACCAAGATGCGGGCAAGCAGATTGGTTCCAATAACGAGGAGTTCTTTTGATGAGAACGGTATTGAATGATTGGTTGAAGTTTTCAGTCGCCTTGACGATGTCAGTTGCCCTTTCAGGTTTCGCAATTGCTCAAGAAAGCACCGAAACTGAAATCAAAGTGGCTGAAGCTAAGACGGCTGAAGCTAAGACGGCTGAAGTCGAAATTGCTGAAGCCAAAGTTGAAAAAGAGTCACCCCGAGCCAAGCTTGTCAGAGAGCGGCGGCTCAACACGGTTGTGAAATCACAATCGGCAGTCGAAGGTTTCGAATCAGTCGAAATGTTCGATGCGATCGGTCACGGAGAAGTTGAAGTCATCATCCGTGCGACCAGCGCAGCCAAGTCGAACTTGATCGTCAAGAACACGACTGACAAACCGCTTGCGATTGTCATGCCAGCCGCGTTTTCCGCAGTCCCTGTCCTACGTCAAGGGTTTGGTGGAGGATTCGGCGGCGCAGGACAAGGCGGATTCGGCGGCGGACAAGGTGGTTTTGGCGGGCAACGTGGATTCGGTGGCGGCCAGCAAGGTATCGGCGGCGGATTCGGCATGGGTCAGCAAGGTGGAGGTTTTGGCGGTGGTGGCTTTGGCGGCGGTCAGGGCGGATTCGGTGGCGGCGGTGGCGGCGGTGTATTCAACATCCCGGCCGGTCGCATCGGCAAAGTTTCCGTTAACACAGTTTGCCTTGAAGAAGGTAAGCCAGATCCCAAGTCACGAATCGACTACAAGATGCAGCCTCTGGCTGACTTGAATTCGGATCCAAAAGTTTTCGAAATGATTCGTATGCTCGCGATTGATGAAATCGCCCAGCCCGTTGTTCAAGCCGCAGCTTGGAACACGACTGACGGTCTTTCATGGCAAGAACTTCTGGTCAAGAACCGCATTGAGCGAATGGACGGATCGTACGAACGATACTTCCATCCAAATCACGTACGACTTGCCCAGCAGGTCGTAACCGTAGCCGGTCAACGAGCAGAAGCGCGAGCCGAATGGCTTAAGAAGAACAAGACGGAAGAGGAAGAGGATTCTTCGGAATCCAGTTACACTTCTGTTGAAACGAACAATTAATTTCAAGTGGGCGATTTAGCCCAACGTTGAAATGCAAGTTACAACCGAGTCGTTTGGCTCGGTTGTTTTTTTATGCGCATGACCGGACTCACGCTCGGTCAATTGGAAACGCGATCACTTCGTCGATCGTTTGGGCTCCGGTAGCCAACATCACCAACCGGTCAACGCCCAGTGCGACACCGGCACACTGCGGCATCCCGAAGCGCATCGCATCAAGCAGCCGGCTTGCCTCCGGCAAAAGCTGGCTCCCGTCTTTCAATCGGCCTTGATTATTGATCGAATTTCGACGAGCAAGCTCGTCCGGATCAAGCAACTCGTGATAACCGTTGGCCAATTCGACTCCATCAACGTAGATCTCAAACCGCTCGGCAACTGGAGAATCCTCCGGACGCACGATGGCCAGTGCTGACTGGGTCGCGGGCCAATCGTAGACGATCACTGGCGACTCGACGCCCAAATGTTGCTCGACGACTTCTGAAAGAATCAGGTTCAACCACTCGTCCCGTCCGGCTCGGCTCATGCCAGAGTCACTGATCGCAACTTTGTTCTTCTCAACCACCGATTTCATGTCGTCAACCGATGCTTCGAACGGATCCAAACCGGCGAACTGCTTGAACGTTTCCCGATAGCTCATCATCAACGACTTGGGACGCTCAAGCGTTGTTTCAACCAACTCCGCCAACAGTTCCATCCCTTGCTTCAAGTCGTCACCAGAACGGTACCACTCGAGCATCGTGAACTCGGGATTGTGCCTGGCTCCCTTTTCGCCTTTGCGAAAGCACTTTGCGATTTGATAGATGGCGTCCGCACCGCCCGTGATCATTCGCTTCATCGAAAACTCGGGCGACGTTTGCATCCACAAATGCCCCTGGCTGCCTTCAATCGAAGCGTTTCCAACAACAGCGCTTTTGGGGATACCGACTGGATCGATGTACCGATCAACTACCGTATCATGAGAAAGCAGCGGAGTTTCGACTTCGAAAAATCCACGATCGTCGAAGAACCTTCTCAGGCAACGCACGATCTCGGCGCGACGCCGCAACGTCTCGATACTCGCGCTCGGTAAAAAGTCGTTACTCACAAAAATCCCACATCTAAACGCATTCTCACGCGGATTATCCCACAGCCAGGAATCAAAGGACCCTTGCAATAGCGTTGCCTAGGCGAAATGGAATGTGCTGTCATCCAAAATCTGTTCGAAGTCTTCCCTCACCAAGGTTGTTTGATGTAGGCCGCCATCCATTTTATGGAATGCGTTATCACATGCAAAGTTACGGCAACAAAGAACGTTCATTGAGATTTCTTTCGCTAGTTGGGTTGGTTGATTTCGTATGTCTGATGAATTAACTTCTGAGTCCGACAAGCACCATGATTGAGCAGCAAGCGACAAAGCAACAAGTAAAAGCCTGGCGATCGAGCGCCTAAAACACAAGGAATGCCTAAGGATGTGGGCGACTTCACAAGGAGACCGGACGCTTAGCGCGGACGAAGCGCAGCTGGTCCTTGTTTCTGTGGGCTACCTTCACGACATGATCACGTCGGGCGTAGATCTCGGGGAGACCTATGAAACCGGGGTGGTGATGTTTGACACGCTTCAACCAACCCAACAAATGGCGGTCCTACACGAAGTCGCATACGGATTACTAGATGAAGACACGCCGCTGGTCGAGCTGACAGCCGTTCGCGAAGCAACGGTGTACGCGATTTATTGTGAACTGGAATCGTTGGTTCAACTTGAGCTGGACCTTTCTGCGCAAGGCAAATCGGACTTTGAATGCCGAGCCCGGATCTTGCGGGCTTGTCAGCAGATCAACGACCAGAGTTCTCAATGGGACGATGACCTCGAAGCAAATCCGCAGTTTGATTTCGATCCACCCGCTCAAGATTGTGACGATGTCGATCAATGGAAGCGAGTCATCGAGGCGCTTGCCGATCAGGTTTTATGGGACCGCGACTTTCAGCTCGAATCCGCTTTCGCCGATCACGATCCGCAAAAGGTTAAAGCGATCAAGCAATACATGGGCATCAACGATGACTACTTTGCCGTCGCCGCTCCAGATGCCAGTTCGCAAGAGTACATGCAACTGCATCGCGAGCTGATCGGATTGGCCCAGAGTCTAAAGGCAGTCGAAAGCTCTGGGTGATTCAGGGCTCGCAAGTCGGTAGTCCGAAATGAAAATTAGCATCCTAAATCTGCCTATGCTTGTGAGGATCGTCGCAATGGGATGTGCGTTATTGTCGAAAAACCGTACGTCGACCGTGCCAATTAGTCGTAAATGTAGCGTGCCACTGTTCAGCTAATCAAACTGAGCACAAGAACATACGTTGATTCGATTTTCACTTTCGAATACCAGCCCGAAGCGCCAGCGAGGGAGCATCTAACAGAGGAACCTTCGCTCGCGCTTTTTGAAGCCGATAACCCCATGCTGACGCATGGGGCTACATCCTGTCGCCTCTTCGGGCTGGCAATGCGCAACTTCAAAACTCGCGCTTCGGGCTGATATTGTTTAACTCAAAAACTGGAAACGCTCGGTTTGAGCAACTAATTGCCGTTTGTAGCGATGCCGGTTCCGAGCACCACAGCATCTGGATTGGCGTCGGCAAGTTTGCTTTTTAGGTCAGCCAAATCGGCTTCCAGGAGCGGCGCTTCCCTCAAATCAACCTTAGTTTCCGCCTGTTTTCTTGCGGATTTCGATAAATTCTTCACGCAGTTCACACTGCTGGGAGAACACCGTTTGCAAGTCGATAAAAAGCTTCCATTGGCAAACCGGAGACAGATCGGCAAGTTCGCTCAGCACGACATGCAA
>CALJOA010000106.1 GCA_937981585.1 uncultured Pirellulaceae bacterium
CTCGGCTACTCTTGCTCAACGCCCTTGAGATCCTGCGCTTCCAACACATAGACGATCACCGAATCCAAATCACTCTCATGATTGATCCAACGGCGTCCAGATCGTTCTGTCCAAAACCGCTCGCGATCCGGGTAACTCGTCTTTTTAAGCAATCGCGAAGACCAAGCTTTGAGCTGATTGCTAACAATAGCGGGATCATAATCTGGAGAAGTGACTACAACATGGACGTGATTCGATCGTGCATTCACAGCGTGCAATTCCCAGCCGCGAACTTCACAGTGTTTCCGAACCGTTTTCTCAACAACCTCTCGATCGGATGCAGTCAGCAAGAACGAACTCTCTTTCATTTTGTCCTTCGCCGCTTCTTTGAAGCTCGAATTGGGAAGTTCGAACCCAGCTGCACCTCTACGCTTCCACCCACGTTCATCGCCTTGCAGCCAAGTCCCATAGGTCGTCCACGTTATCAAGTAAGCAATCGGTTCCCCAGTATTGAATTCCTTCTTTTTCAGGCTCATCCCAAAATTCTATACATGCACATATCAACTGGGAATTAGATGCGCGACAAGAATGAACAATACCAGCCCGAAGCGCAAGCGAGGGTGCGCGCAATCCCTCGCTTGCGCTTCGGGCTGGTATTACCGCTAGTTTCAGCTTTTCACATAACGCTGGGCTTGGGCAATCCGAGGCCATCCAATTCAAATGTGCTCGGATTGGCTTCCGGTTTCTCTAAAACCGTTGGAATAAGGCGGCAAACTGCCGGTAAAAACCTCTTAACCTCAGCAAGGCGCCGCTTTGGGATCAAGCTTTTCCACACGGACGGCGCAAACTTTGTACTCACCTGTGCCAGTGATACTGTCGCCGGCATCGTTGGTCAGCAGATTGGCGCGGGATTCGGCGAAGTGCATCGGCATCCAAATACAACCTGGTCGAACCCGAGGGGAGATCCACGCCTCGGCACAGACCTCACCGCGGCGAGAGAGGACTTTGATTTTTTCGCCGTGCTCGATCTCTAGCTTGCGAGCATCACTGCGATGGAGCTCAATAAAATTCCCGCGCTGCTTGGCAACCGGACCGGGATCGCGGCGCGTTTGAGTCGCGCTGTTGTAGTGATAAAGCGTCCGGCCTGTTGAAAGGACAAGCGGATACTCGTTGTCGGCCAGCTCGGCGCTTGGACGATAATCGACCGCTTGAAACGGAGCTTTGCCAATCATCGGCCCGTCCATGTGCAACGTCGGAGTTCCCGGATGATTCGTATCGGGACACGGCCACTGCAAACCGGCTGTGTTCTCTTCCAGTCGCTCGTACGAAATCCCAGCGATTTTGGGAGTAAACGAAGCATACTCGGCAAAAACTTCACCGGCGTTCTTGTAATGCGGCATGTCGTAACCCACCGCACGAGCCACATCGCAGAGAATCTCCCAGTCGGCGCGAGCATTGCCTGGCGGATCGACGACTTTTCGGACTCGTTGGACTCGCCTGTCACTGTTGGTGAACACACCGTCTTTTTCGGCAAAGCAAGCGCCGGGCAAAATGACATCCGCGAAGCGAGTTGTCTCGTTGTGAAAAATTTCTTGACAGACAACAAATTCACATTGATTCAACCCCTTTTCAACCTTGGTCACGTTGGGCTCCGAAATCACGATGTCTTCACCCATGACGTAAACGGCTTTCATGTTGCCCGCGGCCATCTCTTTCATCATCACATTGAGATTCAAACCGTCATTGGGCGAAAGCGGTACTCCCCAGCCAGCTTCGAACTTCTTACGAACCTCATCGTCGGTGACTTTTTGGTATCCCGGATAGTAGATCGGCGTTGCGCCGGCGTCATTGGCACCTTGAACATTGTTCTGACCACGAAGCGGATTCATTCCAGCCGATCTTACGCCTAGGTGCCCGGTCATCAGCACCAGATTCGCCAGACAATAAACATTGTCCGTACCGTGCGTGTGTTCGGTAATTCCCAGTGTGTAGTAGATTCCGGCGTGCTTGGTCGTCGCATACAGCCGAGCCGCAGCGCGAATGTCTTCCGCCGGAACACCGGTAACCTTTTCGGCCTCTTCGGGCGAATAGCTGGCGACCTTGTCTTTGACTGATTCAAATCCTTCGGTGTGAGCGTCGATGAAAGCCTGATCGTGCAATTCTTCGCCGATGATGACGTGCGCCATCGCCGACAGCAACCACACGTCAGTTCCGGGCTTGAGCTGCAAATGATAGTCCGCCATCTCCGCCAACCAGATTTTGCGAGGATCGGCCACAATTAGCTTTGCCCCATTCTGACGGGCACGCTTCATCTCCATCGCAATGATCGGATGGGCTTCGGTTGTGTTGGACCCGATCACGAACATCAATTCAGAATCGCGGATCTCGTCGATCGCGTTGGTCATTGCACCCGCGCCAAACATAGTCACCAGACCGGCGACAGTTGGAGCATGTCAGGTGGCAGCACATTGATGAATGTTGTTGGTCCCAAACGCCGCTCGGGATAGCTTTTGCATCAAGTAGTTTTCTTCGCCCGTGCAACGCGACGACGAAATAAAGCCCAGTGAATCAGCACCATGTCTTTCTTTGACTTTCGTCAACCCTTCAGCGACTGCGGCAATTGCTTCGTCCCAGCTCACCGGATGCAATTCACCATCTTCACCGCGAATCAATGGCTCGGTAATCCGATCCTCGTGGTGAACAAAGTCATACGCGAACCGGCCTTTGACGCAAAGGTTTCCATCATTGAGCGTTTCGCCCGGCTCAGGACTGGTGATCTTAACGACCCGGCCGTTGTGGCTGTGCAAATCAAGCTGGCAGCCAACGCCGCAAAAATTACAGGTGGATCGAGTAGTTTTCGTCTCCAACGAA
The DNA here is from genome assembly GCA_937981585.1 of uncultured Pirellulaceae bacterium. Lineage (GTDB taxonomy): Bacteria > Planctomycetota > Planctomycetia > Pirellulales > Pirellulaceae > Mariniblastus. The sequence continues at coordinate 2,851 of CALJOA010000106.1, forward strand.
ACAAGATTCTTGGGTGCCTTTTTCTCAACCAACGCCCCGGTTGGACAAGTGTCAATGCAACCGCCGCAAAGCTCACACGAAGTGTCGATCAAGCCGCGTTCACCGGCGGTCGAAATCGTGGTCTCGCTTCCCCGGAACGCCAACGTAATCGCATTAACGGCTTCGACCTCATCGCAATAACGAGTACACCGGGCGCACAGAATACAAAGATCAGGTTTGAATTCGATGTACGGGTTCTCATCGCCCGGGCGACCGACGCGAGGCGCTTCGACCGGTTCGAGATTCATCGGCTCGATCGTTTTACAAAGCTCCCGGAGCTGGTTTGTATTGGCGGTTTCGACCGGCAACCCGTCGGCGTCCAATTCGTGATCAGCCATGTACATGCTGTAGAGCACGGTCCGATGCTTTTGAATCCGGTCCGATTCGGTGGTGACCTTCATATCGGGATGGACTTTCCAAGCGCACCCAGGTTGCAGCCGCCGTTGTCCTTCGACCTCGACGAGGCAAACGCGACACGCGCCAGCCGGTTCAAGCCGAGTGTCATGGCACAGCGTCGGGATCTCGATGCCCTCGCGACGCGCAACATCAACGACCGTCTCGCCAGACATCGCTTGGCAAGATTTGCCGTTGAGCTGGATCGTGAAGGTGTCGATTTTTTTAGTGTTTGGATAATTCATAGCTAAATTCTAACTTGTCAGTCATCAACATAAACTTTTGGAACTCAATTAGGTCCGCGGTCAGGTCGTGCCTTTCGCAATTCCCACTCACTTTTGCCTTCGAGGATGTATTGAGCGGAAACAAAATCTGTACTTGGATCATCAATCTCTAACCTTAAACGCCTCTGGAAAGTGTTTTCGGGCAGACTCCAGCGGTTTGGCAGCGACCATCCCCAAACCACAAATTGAACCCTCCTCCATCTCCCAACCGACATCTTCGGCCATTGACAACGTTGCCGGATCGCCCAATTGAATATACTTATCGACCTGTCGGTGAATGTATCTTGTGCCAATTCTACACGGAGCACATTGACCGCAGCTTTCTCGCTCGAAAAACTCCAACTGCCACTTGGCAGCCTGAGCCATATCCACTGTATCATTGATCACAACAACTCCAGCGCTTCCCATCATCGAACCGGCTTCGGACAGGTTTTTAAAATCTAGCGGCAACTCTCGCTGCGAGATCGGCAAGAATCCGGACGAAGCACCGCCTGGAGAAAACGCAATCGGATTCCCGACGTAGCCGCCGGCGGCTTCGACAAGCTCATCCAAACTCACGCCCAACGGCAACTCGTAGACGCCTGGGGCATTGATGTGTCCGGAAATGCAGTAGAGTTTGGAACCGGCTTCCGTTTTCCCAAGCGAGTTGAACCAAGCTCCGCCTCGATGGATGATCGCTGGCACACAGGCGATCGTTTCGACATTGTGAATCAGCGTCGGTTTGCCACGAAAGCCGGAGACGGTTGGAAACGGCGGCTTGAGCCTTGGCATTCCACGTTTGCCTTCAAGCGATTCCAACAACGCCGTTTCTTCGCCACAAATGTAGGCACCGTGTCCTTTGACAATTTTGATATCGTAGTCGGCCAGTTGAGATGAAGCTTCGTTGATCGCCGACTCTAAAACTCGATACTCGTTGACGTACTCACCACGAAGGTAGATGTAAATCTCTTTGGCTTGGACGACATGCGCCGCGATCGCCAGCCCTTCAAGCATCTTGTGCGACTGCCGAAGAATCAACTCGCGATCCTTAAAAGTACCGGGCTCGGCTTCATCCGCATTGCAAACGACGTAGCGCTGAGTTTCGGGTTGTTCACGAAGCGAATTCCATTTGAAGTGAGCCGGGAATCCCGCTCCACCACGTCCCTGCAGACCGGCAGCCTTGAGTTCATCGATCACTTCTTCGGCCGGCATCGTTTTGACTTTGGCCAGCGCCGAATAGCTCATGTCGACCGGACCCGCCAAATTGAGCGGCAGCTCAGGATCGTCGGGCGTGATCCGCGTTTCGACTTTCCCGTACGTCACCAATTCCATTTCTTCATCAAGCGACGCCGGTGCAAGATCGCATTGGCCAAGACAACTGACCCGCTCGACTTCTTTGCCCTGGGCGGCTAATTCTTCGGCCAATTTGTCGGCCCCGAACATCTGACAAGTCAGCCCATCACAAAGCCGAACCCGCTTGCCCGGCTTTGCAACTAGCGTGTAAAACAGTCCCGTCCCCCAAATATCGGCTTGGGGTACCCCGGTTTCTTCGGCGACTTCGCGAACCGATTGTTCGGTCACGCCTCCTTTATGTTCCAACAGCTCGATAATTCGCTCGCGCTGGGCATTCGGTTTTTGCATGTTGATTCCTGAATAAAATTTCTCAGTACAGGATATTAGATTGCGACAAATGATGCATCGGTAAATTGACGATGCGGTATCATAAATAAGAACGTTTTAATGTTGAGATGTTGAGCCCAAAGCCGTGAGTCACTGGGCATTGTGTCCAATCTGCTTCAAAATTGAATTTACGAGGGTCTGGCCGCTTTTGCGACTCGGCTTGCAAAGAAGGTTCTGTGAATCGACAAATCAAATCGTACAAGCGGATTGTGATCAAGATCGGATCTGCGTTGCTGGTCGACCAGGATTCAGGGTTGCGGCGTCAATGGATGAAATCGCTGATTCAAGACGTCGCCGCACTGGTTGCCGATGGTAAAGAAGTATTGATCGTTTCTTCAGGCGCGATCGCGCTAGGTCGCAGAGAATTGCCTGATACGCTGCGAACGGGCACGTTGAAGCTCGAGGAAAGCCAAGCCGCCGCGGCAATCGGACAAATCGTTCTGGCCCGCGCTTACTCAGAAACCTTGAGCTCTCATGGTATCGCTTCAGGGCAGATTTTATTGACGCTAGGTGATACCGAAACCCGCAGACGCTACTTGAACGCCCGAGCGACTATCGACGCGCTGTTGCGATGGAACTCGGTTCCCATCGTCAACGAGAACGACACCGTTGCTACGAACGAAATTCGCTACGGCGACAACGACCGTTTAGCTGCGCGGGTAGCTTCGATGGTCGGTGCAGATTTGCTGGTTTTGCTTTCCGATATTGATGGGCTTTACACAGCCGCTCCCCATGTTGATCCCGACGCCGAGTTTCTAACCGAAGTCCCAGCCATCACTCCTGACATTGAGAAAATGGCCGGAGGCGCCGCATCTGAGTTCTCTCGAGGCGGAATGAAAACGAAAATCGACGCGGGGAAGATTGCAACGGCCGCCGGAACAGCGATGGTGATCGGATCCGGAAAGACAAACCACCCATTGGATGCCATCGATAACGGCGCCAGATCGACTTGGTTCGCTCCTTCGGCCAATCCGATCAACGAACGAAAAAAATGGATCGCGGGCGGTTTGGAAATTGGAGGGTCTATCACGATCGATTCCGGAGCACTGGTTGCACTTGAATCGGGGAAGAGCCTCCTACCAGCCGGCGTTACAGAAATTCAGGGACAGTTTTCGCGCGGGGACACGGTAAATGTCCTCTCGCCCAATGGACAAAAAATTGGACGCGGACTCATTGAGTACGACGCCGACGTCGCAACCAAAGTCATGGGTTTGAAGAGCCCGCAAATTCAGGAGTTGCTTGGCCCAACGATTCGTACGGTAATGATTCACCGAGACGATATGGTTCTGGATTGAGTTTGCAGCGAATTCAATATTCAATAGATCCCTCGCTAACGCGCTGAAGTTGTGATTTTTCAAAACACCCACTAACAACATCAGCCGTTTTGGCGGTAGTCACGGTTAATGCCGGTTCAACCAGGTTATCGCCCAAACGGCTAATAAAATCACAGCCTCGGAGTGCAACTAATTTCACTCGTCCCACAAATTGGCAACGGTATACGGCCCGCCTTCCATCTCCCAAAATCGACCGTGAACATAGCGATGCGTTGTGACGATGTTGTCGATGGCCATCATTTGATCAGACGAAAGCTCGAACGATCCAGCGGCCAGATTATCGGCTTGCCGCCCCGGGTTGGCTGATTTGGGAATCGCAACTGCACCTCGGTTAACCGCCCAAGCCAAAATGATCTGGCCTGGCGAAAGCTGTGTGTCGCTGGCGATGTCTTTTACGACCGCTTCGTCAAACAGATTCGGATCGTCTTCCTCCACCATCCGCTCAGGACGGTCTCCTGAACCAAGCGGAGAATAAGCGACCGGTTGAATCGAGTTCTCTCTGCAAAAATCGAACAGAGCATTTTGAGGAAGATACGGATGCGACTCGACTTGGTTGGCCGACGGCTTGATCCGGCAATCAGCGAGAATCGTTTTGAGCTTCTTGATACTGAAATTACACACGCCGATGTTCTTACAAAGTCCCGCATCAACGCAGGCTTCGAGAGCTTTCCAGGTATCCACAAGCGGCATTTCGTCGAGACTAATCAAATCCGCACCAGTCTCTGGCCGATGAACATCGTGACGAAAAACGACCGGCCAGTGAATCATGTAAAGATCGAGATAGTCCAACCGCAAATCGGACAGCGTATCCTTCAACGCCGATTCGACTAGGTCTGGACGGTGGCGGTTGCACCACAGTTTCGACGTGATCCAGACATCGGCTCGTTCAACCGCGCCTGAGCCAAACACCTCCTCAAACGCAGCCCCAACATCTTTCTCATTCAAATAGATCGGTGCGCAATCAATATGGCGGTACCCTAGCTCAAGAGCCGATTTTACGGCAGGCGTTGCGGTGCCGTCTTCCATTTTCCAGGTCCCCAATCCGATCGCTGGCATCGCCCCTTGCGGAAATTCAAATGTCTTCATCTATACTCACCTTCTAGTAGGTTGTTGTGGTTTGCTCAAATGCGCAGCCGGTAGCTCTTTTTTATCGTAAGATGTCGATTGCGTCATGGGTGCACGTTGGTCGCTGGGTAGAAAGTCAAAAAAATGAGTGTAGCGAGTATTCGAGAAACAATGTTGGAGATTGGTGTCGCGGCGCGTGCGGCAAGCCGCGTGCTCTCGATTGCTTCTGACGAAACGAAGTCAACCGCCCTGACTGCGGCCGCAAGATCTTTACGAGACAATGCGGCCGAAGTACTTTTCGCCAACACGAAGGACATGGCAAACGGAAAAGAGGCCGGACTGTCCAAAGCCATGCTGGACCGCTTGCTGCTCGACGAAAATCGAATCGAATCAATTGCCGGCAGCCTTGAATCGATTGCCAAACTCAAAGATCCAGTCGGCGAAGTCATCGCCGATTGGGATCGCCCCAACGGTTTGAACATTCAGCGGGTTCGAACACCACTTGGCGTAATTGGCGTGATTTACGAAAGTCGCCCCAACGTAACCGCCGACGCCGGAGCCCTTTGCCTGAAGTCAGGAAATGCGGTCATCTTGCGTGGCGGAAGCGATTCGTTCCATTCTTCCCGCGCAATCCACGCTTGCCTAGTCGAAGGATTGAAAGAAGCCGGTCTACCAGAGCATTCAATTCAAATCGTTCCCACCGTTGATCGGGCCGCCGTCGGAGAGATATTGGCCGGGCTTGGCGGGAACCTTGATGTATTGGTTCCCCGTGGCGGGAAAAGCCTCGTCGCACGAGTTCAATCAGATTCTCGCGTCCCGGTGTTCGCTCATCTTGACGGCATTTGTCATGTCTACATCGATCAAAATGCCGACGTTACGATGGCAACCGATGTTGTATTGAATTCCAAGCTCCGTCGAACCGGAATTTGTGGTGCGGTGGAATCGCTATTGGTCAACCAACAATGGGCAGCCGAAAATCTTGGTGGCTTAATTGAAAAATTACGCACCGAAGGTTGCGAGATCCGTGGGGACGAGGGCGTTTGTGAATTGGTAACCGGCTGCAAACCTGCTACAGATGAAGATTGGTCGACAGAGTACCTCGATGCGATACTCTCAGTCAAAATCGTTGCAGACGTCGGAGAAGCCATCGATCACATCAATCACTATGGGTCGCATCACACCGAGTCGATCGTCTCGTCTGATCCTCACGCGGTCGAGCGTTTTCTCAACGAAATCGACTCCGCAATTTTACTTCACAACGCCTCCACACAGTTCGCCGACGGAGGTGAATTTGGAATGGGCGCCGAAATTGGAATTGCGACTGGCAAGATGCACGCTCGCGGTCCAGTCGGTGTCGAACAGTTGACCAGTTTCAAGTATCAAGTTCGTGGCAATGGGCAGGTTCGGCCAAAGTAAAAACGTTCTTACCTCTTTTTAGTAACCCGAAGCGTTAGCGAGGGACGGTCCCTCGCTAACGCTTCGGGTTACCAAGAAGAGGGCGACGACTACGCCAACCACTCTTCGCCCGAGTAAACATTGAACCGCTGGTTTGAGGTAAATCCGATCAGCGTCATATCGAACTCTTGCGCCAAATCAACTGCCAAGCTCGATGGCGCGCCGACGGCGACCATGAACGGTATCCGTGCCATCAACGCTTTTTGAACCAATTCGAAACTGGCTCGTCCGCTGACGACTAAAACTCGCGCGTCAAGCGGAAACTGTGGTGACTCGGCCAGCATTTGCGATCCGATCAGCTTGTCCACCGCATTGTGTCGCCCGACGTCTTCGCGGATCGCGACCAAATTTCCGTCACTGTCTGACAAACCGGCCGCGTGAAGCCCCCCCGTCTTGTCGAACACGTCTTGTTGTTTCCGCAAAACTGCGGGCATTTCGAAAACCAACTGTTGAGCGAGTTTCCAACTTCGCTCAATGGGCATTGCGCCTTGTGCCCGCACCGCGTCCAACGAAGCCTTACCGCAGATGCCGCAACTCGATGTCGTGTAGAAATGGCGCTGAAGCCGCTCGACCTCAAACGGAACGTCTACCGCAAGCTCGACCATCAACGTGTTACCGTGCTCTTTTTCGTCCTCAGCCGGTCCGACGTGTTCAAAACTCATGATGTCGGCTGGAGAGCGAACGATGTTTTCGGACAACAAGAAGCCGGCTGCCAGTTCAAAATCACTACCGGGCGTCCGCATCGTAATCGAAAGACTCTTGCTACGCCGTTTGTCGGCCGGTCCGAACACCACCCGAATCTCCAGCGGCTCTTCGACCGCTAGAACATCGCTCAGCCTTTCACGCCCAGCTCTTGTAACGCGGGTCACGTCAGCTCGCTGTTGGCCTTCTTTGTCAGGTGACGGATTCACTGGTAGATTTCTGTTGGGGTTTATTGAAATGGACGTCAGAGTACCGAGTACCGAGTACTGAGTACTGAGCGGGTGTCAGTTTTTCGACACATCGTTCGGCTTAGCTTGACTGCTTTTAATCTTTTCCCAGTCTACATCAGCCGACCAGTCCAGCAGACCGACAATGTTGCCAAAATCGTCAGCCCATCTCACAGTATCGAAGCCAATGGGCCAATCTCGCTTGGATTGGCTGACAAAACTCGATTCGAGCACCGCTGTATTGCGAGTCAACAAAACCCAGCGCGTTTCCGCCGACTGCACATCCAGTTGAGAGTCAATTAAAATCGGCTCGATATTACGGTCAGCCGCACTCGATGGCTTGTTCACCTCAAAACGTTGAACCGTTATCATTGTTGTGATGAACAACGAAAAGATTGCCAACACATTATTACAGCTTGCTGACTTGCTTGAGTTTACCGGAGCCAATCCGTTCCGACTGCGGGCATATCGAAATGGGGGCAGAATCATCAAAGATCAGCCTGAGTCGATCGCGTCGCTGATCGAATCAGGGCAAGATTTGACGGAACTCGATGGGATCGGAAAAAGCGTTTCTGAAAAATGTCACGAGCTTTGCGAAACTGGATCGCTCAAGCAAATGGAGGATCTGCTCCAGAAGGTTCCCAAATCGGTTCTGGATTTGCTCAAGATTCCCAAGCTCGGCCCAAAGAAAGCCGCGGTGTTGTTCAATGAACTAGGGATCGAAAATCTTGATCAGTTGAAAAAGGCGTGTGAAGCCGGCAAGGTCCGCGAGCTATCCGGGTTCGCCGAAAAAACAGAGGCCCAAATTCTTGCCGGGATTTCAATCGCGGCCGCCGCCAACGAGCGGATTCTATGGGCCGTGGCCGACAAACTCGCGCTGCGACTGCAACGCCACATGGGTCAATGCAAGAAAGTCAAACAGCTTGAGTTTGCCGGAAGCTATCGTCGCGGAAAGGAAACGGTCGGCGATCTGGATATGCTTGTCGACTCCGAGGATAGCTCAGCCGTGATGGATCACTTTGCGACTTTTGAAGAGATAACGTCGGTCATTGTCCGCGGCGACACCAAAATGTCCGTTCGTCTGGAGAATGAATTCCAAGTTGACCTCCGCGTTGTTCCTAAGGATTCGTTTGGCGCCGCGCTCCAGTACTTTACCGGCTCCAAAGAGCACAATGTTGCCGTTCGCGGGCGGGCAAAACAGATGGGAATGCGGGTCAACGAGTGGGGCGTCTATGACACCAGCGGCCACGAAGAAAAATGGATTGCCGGGAAAACAGAATCGGATGTGTACAAAGCACTCAAACTTCCGTACTTCGAACCAGAGATCCGAGAAGCCCGACGCGAACTTGAATGGGCCGAAAAAGACGAACTGCCTCAGTTGATTGAGGTCGTCGACATTGCTGGTGACTTGCACATGCACACGACCGCAACCGACGGCAAGAATTCGATAGAGGAAATGGCGGACGCCGCCCGCGAACGTCGGCTTAAATACATTTGCATCACCGATCATTCCAAACGTGTCGCGATGGCCAACGGGCTTGATGAAGAAAGACTGCTGGCCCAGTGGAAAACCATCGACAAAATCAACAAGGCCAGCGAAGACGACTTCGTCATTCTCAAAGGAGTCGAGTGTGACATTCTGGAGGCTGGCGGAATGGACATCGAAGACAAAGTGCTCGCTAAAGCCGACTTTGTGATCGCCAGTGTTCATTACGGACAAAACCAGCCGCGCCAGCAGATCACTGATCGCATTATCGGCGCCCTTGAGAATCCGCACGTGTCGATGGTGGCCCACCCGACAGGTCGTCTTCTCAACAAACGGGAACCCTACGACGTTGATATGGAAGCCGTCTTCCAAGCGGCCAAGGCGAACAAGAAGCTGATGGAACTCAACGCCAACCCAATTCGGTTGGACCTCAACGATGTCTATTTGCTAATGGCCAAGACGATGGGTATTCCGATCGTGATCAACACCGATGCGCATCGAATCGCCGGGCTCAACAATATGCAGTACGGCGTCAAACAGGCTCGACGAGGTTGCTTGACTGCGTTCGACGTAGCCAACACACGGGACTGGAAAAAGATGAAGAAGATGATCGGAAAGTAACGAGGTCGCCACGACCTCACGCTGGCTTCTAGCTCGATCAATGACAATCTCGCGTGAAATGAAACACTGAGGTAACATCCTGTTAATCATGTAAATCCTGTCTCCAGTTTCTTTCGACTCACAATGCGCGACATCAAGAGACGAACAAGTCGTTCCACATGCTCAATTGCAACGCCTTCTGCTATCCTAAAAGCAGAAACACGATTGATTCTACCGGAGTGAACTTTGGACACCGCGCCGCAACGAAACAACACCACCATCTGGATCGTAATCTATCTCGGAATCATTCTGGGATTTACGTTTTTGGGTTTCGTCGTAGGCGTTGTCTACTATTCGATTACCCCGGCATCGTTTCGAAGTGATGCAACAATTCGCTTGGTCGCCAGCCCACTGGTGCTTGGCAAAGAAGCGGCTTATGAGCACACGCAACTGCTCTCACAGACTGAGTTCATCAACTCAACGTTGGAATCAAAAGATCTTTATGGTTTGGGCTGCTTCGACTCCTTACCCCAAGGAAGTATCGTGGCTAATGTCATCAACAACCTTGAGGTCAACCCGAATAAAACCGAGCCGGAAATCGTCGAGCTTAGTTTCAATTCCCCACACCCTGACGACGCCCAGACCATTCTGACGAATTTGATTGCGGACTTCGGAGATGCGATAGAGGAGATCAAAGTTTCGCCGTCTAAGACGGAGCTTATGGACTCTATCCAGAAGTCGAATTCCGAGATGGCCCCGGAGATCATGGCGGAGTTGGCCATCGCTCAACGGCTACGAAAAAGCGGCCAAGTTCAAGCTTACAACATGCAGATTCTCAGAAGCGCGACTTTTGGCGAACCCACTTGGCCAATCCTTCCACTGATTTTGGCCTTCACTGGTTCGATCGGGCTTCTGCTTGGCATGACTATCGTCGTCTCTATTTTTCTTTTTTCCCAGCGAATGGCAAAGCAACCGGCGTCAATTTAAAAAGCGATTTCCGGCGTTTTGGCGATTCACCAAGCGGAGGCAAAACCAATGTCAGTCATAAGGTTGTTTTAAAAAGACAACGAGTTGAAATTCCGCCTCTCGATGCTGCGACGATGTTGCGGCAAAGCAACAAGGTTTTTCTTTTCCCAACAAAAACGCCGGGGTTTTAGCTGTAAAACCGCTTTGGCACAGAGGCTGCAATTACTGGCTTTCAACTTCCGACGATTACCCGAACAACTCAAACAAACCAATTCAGGACTCACCATGGCTTACCAAGAACTAACTTGCGAAAAATACTGGCAGGCATCAGCAAAGTCAGAAATCGCTCAGCTAAAGGCAGAGCAAACCGGCCGATCCGTTCGAGCGTTCAACATGTTCCTTGTCGCCTATCTAATGTTTCTCGGAGCAACCTACCTGCTTACCCAGCAACCAGATTGGCTACCAGCAACGCTCACTTATTTTGAGCAAACCGGAATTGCCGAGCGACTTCGATCAATCGTGGTTCGCTAAACAATACAAAACTGCGTTTGCCAACTCCGGTTGGTACCTCCGATAACAAAAAGCCCAGAAGATGATGAGCTTCTGGGCTTCTTGTTTGCGCGCTCGGGCTGAAGAGATCCGCCACACCAGCTACCTGTCTGGAGTGTTAAGTTTGCAACAGTAAACGCCGAGTGGTCATGACTGGCTTAACCTCTTACCGAACCGCAGAAAATTCTGGCGTCATCGAATTGGTGTCAGAGTGTGACACGTTGGATTACAGCAATTCGCGCCACTTCAAACTGCTCCGCCCAAAAAACTGAAGAATAGCCGCTTAACCCAACTTTCTGACGCTCGGAATACGACGGCACAGACAATGCAATCAAAAGCGTTAGAAGCTGTGGTAACGATGCTGCAGTAAGTTTGTTGCGTTAACCGGTTGTTCCCTTGCTTGGCTGGCGAAGCCGGTTCGCAGCCCCCTGAAAGTGGAGAATTTACATGTTCCGAAAAACAATTCGTACGGCAGCCCTGGTCGTCGCTGCAGCAGCAACCATGTGCGTTGTGAGTCAGGAAGCAAGCGCACAATACTGCGCCAACACTGGCCGCTACATTGGCGGTATCAACAATGGATTTGGCGGAGGCGGACTCAATCTCTCGATCGGTCGCAGTTACGGCGGATTTGGTGGCTATGGATTGGGCGGTTATGGTCGAGGCGGTTATGGAGGCTTCAATTCCTTCCGTCCAAACTACAACTCGTTTAGCTTTGGCTATAGTAACTTCGGTCGCAGTCCGCGTTACCGAGGCTACTCTCATGGTCACCGCTACCGTCATTAGAATTGCCAATCGCAGTTGAACCTAACCCTCGATCGTTGATCGGGGGTTTCTTTGTGCGCGCTGGGCTATTGATTCATTTGACGATTCGCGAACTCTTCCGCTTCCTTTTTGATTCGTAAGCAGCCCAAAATGCTCCAATCAATACCCAGAACCCGAAGCCGAAATTTGTTCGATGGGGTGCCAAGTCGTCTTGATCTCACAAAAGTCCTGAATCAAATACGGGTTTTGTGACTCGTCGTCCGTCCAGTCCTGCGAATAGTGTTTGACTCGCTTGACATTTTCGACGGCGAATTCTCGCACAGCAACAAGCATCTTCTGGTCGTTGCAATCAAACGCAATCGCATTGACATCCATGTGAGAACTAAAATGCTCGTGCAGTTCGGACTTCAGCCCGGTCAAAATATTTACCACACCACCGGGAACATCCGACGTGGCGAGGACTTCGCTCAGCGTGATTGCCGAAAGCGGTTTTGACTCCGACGCCAGCACGACACAACTGTTTCCGCCAGCAATGATAGGTGCAATCAACGACGCCAATCCGAGCAACGGACTTTCTTCATTCGCCACAACGAAAACCACACCGGTCGGCTCAAGAACCGAAAAGTTAAAATGCGAAGAAGCAACCGGGTTGACGGCGCTGAAAATTTGCTGGTATTTGTCACACCAACCAGCGTAGTAGATCATCCGATCGATTGACTGGACAACTTCCTTCTTTGCTGCAGCGGCAGTCATTCCCTGGGTTTGCAACTCAGCAACAAACTGCTCTGAGCGCCCCTCCATCATTTCTGCAATACGGTAAAGAATCTGACCGCGATTGTAAGCCGTTCTTGCAGCCCAACTGGATTGGGCCGCCCGCGCGGCCACGACTGAATTACGAACGTCCTTGCGCGAGCAAAGACAGATGTTGCCAAGCGATTGCCCCGCCGGCTGGGGGGAATAATATCGCCCCGATTCGGTCCGTGGAAATTTCCCGCCGATGAAGACCTTGTAAGTTTTGTGGACTTCGATCCGGCCGTTCTTGGCAGCTCCGTTTGTTTTCGCCATAGTTCTGTTTTCAAGTCAGTTCGGTTTTATTGTGCTTCAGTCTGTTCACGGTATAAGCGTCAGCCACCAATTCGATTTTTGGTGGAGTACCAGCCCGAAGCAAGCGAGGGAACGCGCGCCGTACCCTCGCTTGCGCTTCGGGCTGGTATCAACTCGTCGAAAAATTTAAACATCCAGGTATGCCGCCAAGCCATGCAGTCCGCCTTCGCGGCCAAATCCGCTTTCCTTGTAACCACCAAACGGTGAAGCCGGATCGAACTTGTTGTAAGTGTTCGCCCAGATCACACCGGCTCGCATTTGTGACGTCATGTTGAAAATCTTGGAACCCTTGTCGGTCCACACGCCCGCCGACAATCCATACGGCGTGTTATTGGCCTTTTTGATCACTTCAGAAACGGTTCGGAAAGTTTGAACTGCCAGAACCGGGCCAAAGATCTCTTCCTGTGCGATTCGATTCGACTGAGCAACGTTGGTAAACAACGTCGGAGGGCACCAATTGCCTTTGCTGGGAACAGAACACTCAGGCTGATAAAAATCTGCCCCTTCCTGTTTTCCAATCTCGATGTATTTGTTGATCGTCTTAAGCTGTTCTTTCGAGTTAATCGCACCGATATCGGTGTTCTTGTCCAACGGATCGCCAACGATCAATGACTTCATTCGATGTTTGAGTTTACGAATGACTTCGTCGTGAACCGACTCTTGAACGAACAAGCGACTGCCGGCACAACAAACGTGCCCTTGATTGAAGTAGATTCCGTTGATGATCCCTTCGACGGCTTGATCGATCGTCGCGTCTTCGAAAATGATATTGGCCGCTTTTCCCCCAAGCTCCAACGTGCATCGCTTTTTCGTTCCGGAGATCGCCTTTTGAATGATCTTTCCAACGTTGGTCGAACCGGTGAACGCAACCTTGTCGATGTTCTTGTGATTCACGATCGCGGCGCCGACTTCACCATGGCCGGTGACGATATTGACCACGCCCGGCGGAAGTTCAGCTTGCTGGATGACTTCGGCAAGTTTAAGCGCAGTCAACGAAGTCGTCTCGGCAGGCTTAAGCACAACCGTGTTTCCGGTCGCCAGCGCTGGAGCGATTTTCCAAGCCGCCATCAACAGAGGAAAGTTCCACGGGATGACTTGACCAGCAACACCGAGTGATTTGGGATTACGGTTGGGGAACGCGTAGCTCAGCTTGTCGGCCCAACCGGCGTAGTAGAAAAAGTGACCAGCCGCCAGCGGAATATCGACATCGCGCGACTCACGGATCGGCTTGCCGCCATCCATCGTTTCGATAACTGAAAACTCGCGGGCACGCTCCTGCAACAACCTCGCGATGCGGTAGATATACTTGCCGCGTTTTTTGGCCTCCATCTTTGACCAAGTTTTGTCGTACGCCGCACGCGCCGCTTTGACCGCCTTGTCGACATCGGCTTCGGTCGACTCAGTGATCTCAGCGATAACTTTGTCGTTGGCAGGATTGGTTGAACTGAATTTGCTGCCGCCGGCTGACTCAACGAACTTGCCGTTGATAAAATTGCCGTATGACTTTTCAAGCTGAACGTGCGCGGTGCTTTCGGGCGCCGGCTCAAGTTCCCACGTGGCTGTCGATTCGTTCATTGTGATTCCAAAATCCTGTTCCAATACAAGCTCGTAGCCTCAGCGAGTGAGGCTTCGCAATACGAGTTCTCAACTCCTTGCGGGTCGAGTTTGTAGTCCTAATCTAAAGAAAAATAGTCCGCAGATTGGTACGCACCGGTCTGCTGTTTGACGATCTGCATCAAGACATCATTGGCCAACGAACTGGCACCGAATCGGAACCACTGGTTGGTCAGCCATTGTTCGCCAAGCGTTTCTTTGACCATGATCAAATAGTGCAGCGCAAGTTTGGCTTTTGAGATCCCGCCCGCCGGCTTCATTCCGACCATGACACCGGTATTGAAATAGTGATCCCGAATCGCTTCGAGCATCACCAACGTCACAGGTAGTGTTGCCGCAGGTTTGATTTTACCCGTCGACGTCTTGATAAAGTCAGCTCCAGCCAAAATCGCAATGTCACTCGCCAAGCGGACTTTGTCGAGCGTTCCCAGTTCACCGGTTTCAAGGATGACCTTCAAACGCGCTGCCCCGCAGGCTTCTTTAACCGAAGCGATCTCGTCGTGGACGAACCCATAATCGCCTTTGTGAAACCGCCCCCGAGAAATCACCATGTCGATTTCGTCGGCACCTTGATCGACCGCCATTTTGACGTCGTCAAGTTTGATTTCAAGCGACGAGTTTCCGCTCGGGAAGGCCGTCGCTACTGAAGCAACTTTGATTCCAGAGTCGGCAACTTCGCTTTTGGCCAATCCTACAAAGGGCGGGTAAACACAAACGGCCGCTACGGTGGGCAGGTCTGGCACGGCGTCATGAAGATGTCTGGCTTTATAACAAAGCTGTTTGACTTTGCCTTCGGTGTCCATCCCCTCCAGCGTGGTCAGGTCGATCATGTTGAGGACCATCTTCAGGCCCGCCATCTTCGCCGCCTTTTTGATGCTGCGGGTTTGAAAACGTTTCGCTCGTTCAACGACGCCGACTTGATCAACGGTCGGAGAGTTGGCGCGAAAACTGGAGTTGGAAATGTTCATGCATCCAGTTTAACACGGGGGTAGAAAATGGGGAATTCCGAACGCTTAAAGCCCCTTTGAGTCCTTGCCCGTGGAATTGTCGCCGGTAAACGTTGACGTTCCAATCGACGGCGGGGCAGGAAGCGTTTGCATTTCGTGAATTGCCGACGAGTCACTGGCTGAAGAAAACAGACGAGTCAAACGCTCGCGGGACTCTCGCATCATCCGGTTAACAAAGGCCCACATCAGCAACGCCATTGTCAGAAGTGACACCACCGCCAACAGCGCCAACCAAGTCAACCTCGAGCTGAGCTGGCGAACTGCCGAAAGCACACTTTCCTGATCTCGCACGGCCAGCACTTTTAGGCCAGTTTCCAATCCGCTCAATTCAATTTCCTCGTCTACCGAATAGATGGACACGATCGAATCAGCCCCATAGCTGGCCTGCTTCCCAACATTGGTTTGACTAACAGGATCATGGAATATCGCGCCGGTTTCTTTTTGGGTTCTGGCAGCATCGAGGTCAACAAACACTCCGTTGAACAATTCGTCAGGCAGACGCCCACCTTCGGCTTTGCTGGAGAGCTTCTGGTAGAGGGGGTGTTCAAGAATGATTCCTGAGATCTCCTGTTTCTCGCCTTTGATGGGCAACTCGATCTTTCTCTCATCGACAAGCATGTTGTACTGATTCATTTGCGAGTCGAGCTTCGTCAAGCTCCCAAGATCGACGGTCACAGCGACAATCCCAAGAGTTTCACTACCGTCCTTGCTTTTGATCGGCGCCGAAAACGCGACCTTCCATGTTTTCGATTGCTTACTTTGAAACGCCGCAGACAAATGTGGCTCGTTGATGATTTGCCGAGCCAACAGCGCCTCCAGCGACTGATCGGTCAAACTCGGATCGGTCAGCTCAAGATCGACTTCTCGACGTTGATCGGTCGTGGGCGACGTCGTTCCAACGAAGTAGTTTCGATAGGCGTAGTTGTTGCCCAGCGTTACGTTTTTATTCTGAGTGATCAAACCCGTTTTTGCATCGATCGAATTATCAAACACCGACGCGACTTGATTTCCAAACCGATCGCACACAAACCAACTGGCAGCATCGGGATATTCGTTGTCGTTGTCGATCATTCGCTCAGCCAGAAACAACTCAAGCTGCTGCCTCAGCGGGTCGGTTTTGAGAGCCTCACGAATTGGCGCCAGTTCGGGACATTGCTCGTCTCCAGATCGCGTATTTTTTTGGGGATCCGCGATCTTCATTCTCAGCTCAAGCATTTCCTCGTTTTTGTCAAACTTTTCGTAAGCTTTGACGAAGGGAGGGTACTTTGCCAACTGACGCACGACCCGCATGTACTCTTCGACTTTTCCGGCGGCAGATCGAGCCGCCAGTCTTGCGGCGTACTCATTTCCTTCGACGGCTTTCACTGTCACGGCAGACTTGGTGTCTTCGACCGCTCGATTGAACGCCCACCAGCCGAACAACGAAGCGGTCCCAAGCAATAACAAAGGCAACAGCAAACCAAGCAGCATCAACGGCCGCCGGGCTTTGGCAAGCTCACGTTGCTTGAGCGCCATGAGCACACTGTGAACATTGCGGAATCGCTTTTTCGGATCCGGTTCAATGCAGCGATCAATCACGTCGGCGATCATTCGATCAACCCCGGGAACCTGACGGTGCTCGGTCGGTTTGGGAGCCTCGGAAAGCGTCTTTCGATAAACCGCCAGCCGCTGGTCGATCGCTTCTGCTGATTCAATTTTTGTCGCCAGATCCGACGTGTAGTACGGTGGTTTCCCCGTCAACATGCTGAACAGTAACGCCCCCAATCCGTAAACGTCCCAACCCGCGTCAGGCATCGCGTCCATGTCGGCTTGTTCGGGCGCCATATAGAACAGCGTTCCCAGAGCTGGTGTTTGATCGGTCTTCAATCTCGACTGACCAAAGTCCGCCACGCGCGGATTGTTGTCTTGATCTAGCAATACGTTTCCCGGCTTGAGATCGCAGTGAAGGATACCTTTGCTGTGTAGGTGCTGCATCCCGGTGGCGACTTCCTGAAACAACTCGATCGCCTCCGATGCCGGCATGCCGTTGCCCGATTTCAGACGATCCTCAAGCGAACCGTTTTCGATATAGTCCATCACGTAGTACGGCGGATCAGAGTCCCAGCCAACGTCAAACAACTGGACCACGTAACGCGCATCGGAGGTAACGGCGAGAAGCTTTTCGACTTCACGCATCAACTGCTGCACACCGGCGCCTGAACGGCGCGTGTAGAACTTGACCGCGACCCGACGGCTGGTTTTCAAGTCGGTCGCAGACCAAACTTCACCATACGCACCACTGCCGATGAACCGTTGCAGCTTGTAACCAGGAATTTGAGCTGGCGGCTGAGTCGACTCCATACTTAGCTTGCGCGCTCGTGTTTGCTCTTCGGTCGATTGATGCTGAGTTTGGTCCGAAGACATCGCACTTGGAGATAGAGTTTGTTTCGATTGAACGTCGAACAGAACGCCCAATATTCGATCATACCAAAACCTGCGACTAATCTGCGAACGGATCCGGAGATTTTGATTTCGGCTCAACCTCAACTGGTTCAACAGCAGCCGAATCAAGCGCTCCCCGAACGATCCCGGGAGACGCTACCATTCCAATTGCACAAACGACCAGCCAGACAATCGCTTTGACGGAAGCTTCGTCAGACAACAAAGCCAATGAAGCCGGCCCGAAATAGAAACTTCCCATGTACATCGTGGGAATGAGGATCATTGAAATCAGGGCTCGCCAACCGAACGTGGATATTCCGGCTTGAGAAAC
>CALJOA010000107.1 GCA_937981585.1 uncultured Pirellulaceae bacterium
TTACACGACCGACGGATCGGATCCACGTAACCCTGACGGAACGATTTCGGCGGCTGCGGTCTCTTCCTCTCAGCCGTTGACAATTAACCAAAATACGTTGGTCAATGCTCGAACGTTTGTGGGAGGTCAGTGGAGTGCGCTTTCCAATGCAAGCTTTGTGATTGGAGCCTTTGCGCCTCAGACGGATCTGCGAATTACCGAGATCAACTACAACCCTTATGCTCCTTCGGCTGCGGAGGTAGCTCAGGGATTCACGCTCGGTGACGATTTTGAATTTATCGAGTTCACCAATACCAGCCTGACCAACACGCTCAACCTTGCCGGGATGCAGATTTCCAATGGCGTGTCATTTGTTTTTGGGGATGTCAACTTGTTGCCGGGTGAGCGGGCGGTTGTCGTGGAAGACACGGCGGCTTTTGTTGCTCGTTACGGGACAAGTGCTAAAGTGCTTGGGCAATGGAGTGGTGGCCTGTCCAATGGCGGAGAACAGATTTTGCTTCTGGATAGCGCTGCACAAGAGGTCATGTCGGTGAATTACAACGACAATGATCCTTGGGCGATTACAGCCGACGGAGTTGGGGCGACTTTGGTTTTGAATGACCCGTTCAATACCCCACTCAATGAACTTGGTAAACATTACCGGTGGAGTGGAAGCGTAGAATATGGCGGCACACCGGGCGCAGCCGGCACATCGCCCGAGAGTGTTGTGATCAACGAGATTCTTGCCAATTCGGATCTGGTGGATCTCGACTCGATCGAACTATTCAATCCGACGTCCCAGTCAATTGATATTGGTGGTTGGTATCTGAGTGATTCCGGGAACAATCTGCTCAAGTTCCAAATCCCGATCGGAACGGTTCTCTCGGGCGGACAATACATCGTGTTTGACGAGAGCGATTTCAACCCGACGCCATTGACGCCCGGGCCGAACGATTTTGCACTCAGCGGATCGATGGGCGATCAGGTTTATCTGGTGGCCCCAAGTGCTGGAGGTGGAGTCGAGTTTGTAGCCCATGTTGATTTTGGAGCTTCGCTGAGCGGACAAACACTTGGCCGAACGCCCAATGGAACAGGACGATTTGCGCCTTTGGCGACCAACACGCTGGGAGCAACCAATAGTTCGCCTGTGATAAGCGACGTGGTTATCAGTGAAGTTAACTTCCACCCCGAAGACCCATCGGGGTCTGCGATCGCGATCGACTCGACGCTGATCGACAACGATTTGGAATATATTGAGATCTTCAATACCAGTGCCACAACGGTTGATCTTACCAACTGGAGAATACGTGGAGAAAGTGATTTTGAATTCGCGACCGGCTTGACGCTCGATGCCAACGAAGCGTTATTGGTGGTCTCGTTTGATCCGACATTGACTGCTAACGCGAACAAGGTTGATGCTTTCCGTGCACACTACGGTATCGCTTCGACAGTGCCATTGGTGGGAGGATTTTCTGCCGGACTTAGCAATAGCGAAGGACGGGTGGAGCTTGAGTTCCCTGACGTTCCGCCAGCAGACAATCCGACGTTCGTACCGCACGTTACCGCTGACGAAGTGCTTTATGATGACCTTGCTCCTTGGTACCCCAGCACCGATGGGACTGGGCCAAGCCTGCAACGCGTTGCTTACGGAGACAGCGGAAACCTCGCCAGCAGCTGGACCGCTCTGGCACCTTCGCCAGGAGTCGCCGTCGCAGCTCCGACTGTTACCGCGGCGGTCGCAGGTAATGGGACGAATCAGCGTTCAACAGTAGATTCGTTGACACTGACGTTCGACGGTTTGGTTACGCTTGATCCCGGCGCTATCAACGTGATTCAGCGCGGTGACGCCAGTGGTGTAACCGGTACTGCAGTGGGAACGACATTTACTGCCGTCCCGGATAACGGCAACACTATTTTAACGATCAGTTTCACCAGCTCGACGCGCAACAGCTTTGGAGCCCTTAACGACGGTTCCTATCAATTGACGCTTGATCACACGAAAGTAAAACGTACCGGCGGCGCCGTGGTGATGTCTGAGGACTACGTTTTCGGTGCAGTGCAGTCCGATGGATTTTACACCTACTATGGCGATTCCAATGGCGACCTCACATTATCGCGTTCCGATCTGCTCTCCTTCCGCCGAACCTACCGTAGAACCGTTGGTACTAGCGGATTCAATTCGTCTTTGGACTTCGATGCCAATGGTGACATCAATCGAACTGATTTGGTGAGATTCAGGCAAAGCTATCGACGGACTTTGGCTTGGGTGTAGCAGGACTGTGAGGCTGGCCTCCGACCACCTGACAAATGGTTGACTTCGGGCATGACACAAACGCAACTTGGTTGTGAAACTGGAGCTGTTTGGGTTACAACTTGAGCAGCTTGGACAACAGCCGTAGATGCAACTGATCCTTTTCACCTATTGTTAGAACCGATTTCTAGACTCGCCTCCGCGTTCGCTAGACGCTTAGGACTCCGGAGCTTTGTGGCTAATGCAAAGGGACTTCGAAGATCCTAAGGTTGATCGGCAATTGTCCAATGGCGGCTATCACTTGGTTTGAATGGGGCGAAAACTTGACTCATGGAAGTTCCAAGAAAGCGAAACCTGACATGGTTTTTGAGTTTCGTTCTTCTCACTTATTGCACACAGTCCGCAACTTCGGCTTGCCCGCAAGCCGATCCGGTGTCGCCACCCTCGCCCAACGTTCAGATATCTGAAAAAGCAAAAGAGCTTGGGTTTAACGTAAAGAAGTTGGACGCGATCGACCGCAAGATATCTTCTTTGATCAAGCAAGGAAAAGTGCTTGGTTGCTCGGCATTGATCTATCGCAAAGGCGAGGAGATCTATTTCGGAAAATGGGGCAACCAAAATCAAAGGAAACAGATCCCGATCGAGCGAGACACGATCTTCCGCATTTATTCAATGTCCAAGCCAATCACCAGCGTTGCTGCGATGCAGTTGATCGAACAAGGAAAGCTCGATTTTGAATAATGGCAAGCTGAACGGCAAGAGACTTATTGCTTCAGAAACGGTCGAGCAAATGTTCAGCAATCAGCTTGGCAAAATCGAAAGACCCGGTCGTTCGTTCAAATTTGGACTTGGGTTTCGCGTCTTTCCACAGGGCGACTTCGGATGGGGCGGAATGGCTGGAACGCGGTTCTGGGTTCATCCGAAGAATGAAACCGCCGTCATCTTCATGATGCAGATCTCACCCTCTGGTGGGAGGAAATACGGCGAAATCGTTCGGGATGCCACCTATGCTGCATTGCGGTAAGGCCGATGAACCGGAACCAAGTTGAGCTAGGCGACCAATTCGAATCGGCGGACGATTTTTATTTCCCCGCCCAGTAGTCTTCCCGGGTAACTACATAACTACAGTACCTGTGCAAGCACTACAAACTCCACATCCGCCACAGCCACCGGTAGCTATCGAAGCATCGGCTTGAGCAGTACCGGCTGCCGCATTCAGAGGCTTCTCAGAAGCGTCGGAAGCTAACTCCAGCTCAACCAGGTTACCTGCAGCTATCGGTTGAGAAAGCTGGCTGCTACGTAGCGTACTGATCTGACCTGACGTAAGGTTCGAATTGGCGATAGTTTGACTCATCAAGTTATTGGGAGCATTGATATGTGCCAGTCCGAGGTTATGAGCTATTTCGTGAGCTACTACCCGAGCCACAATATCGCGAAAATCTGAAGTGGCCACCAAATCACTACCCGTGTGAAATGCAATACCGCTAGAATCGATGAACGCAAATCCATCAGTCGAGAGATCACTGGTCGAACCGCCACTTGGAGTTTGGTTGACGAAATACATATCGATTACCTGCGAGTTGGGGCTTCCAACCCCTGTGACGGCATCTCCGGTATCAGTGATTGATTCGAGCCTGGCAAGCGCCGTTGCTCCTGATCCGCCATTGTTGATCGTTGTGTTATTGAAAGATCTCGGTGATTCCCATGCAATATCGATACCCGCAGTCGCATAGATCTCATCGACCCTCAGTTGAATGTCAAGCCTTTGACTTGCATCACCAAAGTACTCCGCCTGACTATTTCCGTTGGTGTTGGAAACAACAATCGGACGGACAGTGACACGTCTGGTTGCTTGGGTCGTGGATCCGTCCAGGGTGGAGCCATCTGAGAATTGAAGCAGCTCTGTATTGGTAAGTCGATCAAGCCCCTGCCCAAAACCTGATACGCCGACGCTCGAACCCTCGCTGGTAACATTGTAGGAAGATGCAACCGAAGGAAAAACCACACGGTCAACGCCACTGCCGCTGTGGACCGTGTCATTATTTTGGCCGGGAAGTATAAAGTCGTTTCCAGCTCTACCACTTATGATATCGTCGCCGTTTTGGCCAGCGAGGAAATCGTCACCACTGCCTCCAGTCAGCGTGTCGTTGCCGTCTTGGCCGTGGAATCTGTTTACCTCACCACTTCCCGAGATAATGTCATCCCCATCACCGCCGTACAGCACGTTGAGTCCGCCTCCGCCAGTAAGCGTATCGTTGCCGTCAAACCCTAGCGCCAAGTCCGCTTGAGCGACCCCCGGAGACACGACGCCGCCATCTCCAACATCCAAAAAGTCGTCTCCCTCAAAACCCACCAAAACGTCGATTCCGTCTCCGCCAAAAATGCGATCAACATCGGCTCCACCAAAAAGCAAATCGTTTCCTGCATCTCCGTAGAGCCGGTTGCCGCCATCACCTCCGGAAACTAAATCATCTCCATCTCCGCCACGAAGCACGTCGTCTCCGGAAAAGCCAATCAAGCGATCGTTGCCAGCATTTCCGGTCAAGGTGTCATTGCCCGCACCGCCATTGATTGTATCGTTGCCACTTCCGCCGATCAGGGTGTCATTTCCGTTGCCTCCAATCAGTCGTGAGTCCAAGGAAGTCAAATTGGTAAAACGATCGTTTCCACCAAATCCAAGAAATGTAACGCTTGATATACTCGCCAAATCAAACTCCTGAGCCGCAACGCCAGTGACCTCAGCTCGAACCGTCGTGCTTGACACAGCCAAGAATTGGCCGACATCATTCCCCGCGTCACCGGAAATAATGAGTCCTCCGGCGGCGTTCAAATTGATACTCGCAAGAAGTTCCCTAGATTCCAGTTGTTGAAAACTGAAAAGCGTACCTAAATGCTGCCTTCGCCGATTCGATCGATGATTCTTAAAGTCAAAAAAAGCGGAACTCAAAATTTGGTTTAAGCGAAACATCAAAATTCCTTGAAGCGACTATTTCTGGCGTGTACTAATAACGTGAATTGCTTAAGAGAGAGTTCCAAGCTAACGCGTTATGGGTGTGATTTTTGAAGGCGAATTGACGCAGGTGTTCTTTCTAGTCAGCGACGAATTCTCAACAAATTTAATTCGTGATCTTTGTCGAATGTTATGACCTTGTCAAGAAAGTTCTCAGTCAGAAACTTCAAACTTAAAACCATTCGCAGACTGTGGCGTTTTCGGCAAAAGGGAAGCCTTTTATTTGGCCATTTGAAAACCGAACGCGCTATCCAATCCACGAACGAAAAGTACTTGGTTGCCCAGTATTGACCTATCGCAAAGCCCAAAAGACTTAGAGCCTATCCCAGAACCCCTGCAACCTTGAGTGTGTTATAAGCGAACGAGAATTGTAGCATGGCCAGATAGTTTTCGGACTTTTTCTCCCATCGAACCAGGAGTCTTCGAAAGCGATTGATCCAGGAATGAGTCCG
>CALJOA010000108.1 GCA_937981585.1 uncultured Pirellulaceae bacterium
GCGGACTCATTCCTGGATCAGTCGCTTTCGAAGACTCCTGGTTCGATGGGAGAAAAAGTCCGAAAACTATCTGGCCATGCTACAATTCTCGTTCGCTTATAACACACTCAAGGTTGCAGGGGTTCTGGGATAGGCTCTTAATCATGAATCCGAATTCAGAATCACACCAACAGCTTAGCCGTCGCACTTTTCTCCGACGCACAGGAATTGGTTCGATCGCCCTTTCGTCATTGCTTGGTAGCGGCGCTCCCCTGGTCGCCCGTGCCTCCGCGTTTGATTCGGATTCGGTTGCGCACCACGTTCCCAGGGTCAAGCGGGTCATCCACCTCTGCATGGCTGGAGGGCCAAGCCATCTTGAAACGTTCGATAACAAGCCTGAACTCGTACGTCTGGACGGCAAGCCGATGCCGGAGTCGATTACGGCTGGTCAGCCGATCGCTCAACTTCAAAACAGGGAGCTGAAAGTCTTTGGCGCCCAGCATAAATTTTCCAAGCACGGTAAAAGCGGAGTTGAAATCTCAGCCGCGTTTAAGCATCTTCCATCTGTCGCAGACGAAATGTGCGTCATCAAATCGATGCACACCGAGCAAATCAATCACGATCCAGCGCACACCTTCTTCAATACCGGCACAGCGATCAGCGGACGACCATCGATGGGCTCCTGGGTGTTGTACGGACTGGGGGCCGAGACAGAAGACTTGCCTGGGTTTATTGTCCTGACCAGTGTCGGCGGTGGGCAAAGTCAACCGATCGGCTCGCGTCAGTGGCATAGCGGATTTCTTCCCAGCCGTTTCCAAGGCGTTCAAATGCAGTCCACCGGAAGCCCGGTTCATTACGTCGGCAACCCGGCAGGCGTTGGTCGTCAGCAGCAACGTGAAATCGTAGACGCCGTTTCGCGCATCAATTCGATGCGCAACAAAGAACTGGACGATCCAGAAATTGCTACACGGATCAAAGGCTATGAAATGGCATTTCGAATGCAAGCCTCAGTTCCGGATCTGACTGACATGTCGGGTGAGCCCAAGCATATCGTTGAGCAATACGGCTGCACGCCAGGCGATGGTTCGTTCGCGAGCAACTGTTTGCTGGCCAGACGATTGGCTGAGCGAGGTGTTCGATTCATTCAGCTATATCACCGTGGCTGGGACCATCACTCCGGAGTCAAAGACGGTGTCGCCAGAACAGCCAAGCTGGTCGATCAGGGGACAACGGCTTTGATCAGGGACCTCAAACAACGCGGTATGTTGGACGATACTTTGATCGTATGGGGCGGCGAATTTGGTCGCACGCCGATGGCTCAAGGTTCAGGCCGCGATCACCACATCAAAGGATTTTCGATTTTCATGGCCGGTGGCGGGGTCCGCGGTGGTACGTCGTTTGGCGGTACCGACGATTTCGGATACAACGCCGTCGAAGATCCCGTTCATGTTCGTGATTTTCACGCCACGATGCTGCATCTGCTGGGCATCGATCACCATCGGTTCAGCTATAAATTTCAGGGGCTCGATTTCCGCCTGACCGGTGTTGAAGAAGCGCGCGTAGTGAAAGAAGTTCTTTCCTGATCAGCTCGCGCACGCAATTTGCGTCGGTTGCGAGTACCGGCTTTAGAGTGCTGTGATTTTATTAGCCGTTTGGGCGCTAGCCCCGGTTGAATCGCAATTAACCGTGGCTATCGCCAAAACGGCTGATGTTGTAAGGAAGTGTTTTAAAAAATCACAGCCTCGAAGAGGCGATAGGATGTAGCCCCATGCGTCAGCATGGGGTTATCGGCTCAACTCAAACATTGACGGAAACTGGAAACGCCCAATCTGAGAAACTACTTCAATCGCTTAATAATATGCCAACCATAGGGGCTCTTTCTTTGATCGTGCTCCGATAGTCCGTACTCTCCGACTTCGAGTTTGAATCCGACGTCACCGAAGGCGGGTACCATACCGTCCCGAGAATGCACTCCTGGGCTAGTCGGCAATCCTGAGTTGACCATCTGATAAATCCCGGGAGCCGAGTCGTTGGTGTATGCCTTAACGATCGCGTCGAAGTCTTCGCCCGCGTTAACTTTCTCAAGCAACTCAGCCGCCAGGTCGGCTGCCGATTCTTTAGATCTACTCACAGGTTTGTCACCGAGCGAGCCCTTAAATGCGATCAAGCAATGCTGCACCGTGATCTCACTTGGCTCACCGTTGGCAAGTATCCGTGGTTCCGAGTTTTCAGTACTGGTCGTTTCGGGGCTGGCGCAACCGACCACGGCCACGAAAAATCCACAAAGAATCAATAGGCACAAACGCATTATGGTTCCAATCAAAATTTCAAGTCGACTTTCAGAAACTGAACTACACGAAGAAAACGAATCGAGCATGTAACGTACTTTATCATAGAGGGTAAACTCAAAATGGCTTATAGTGGATCCGTCAGTTTTGATTTCTTTTGATCGTTGCTCCTATTTGTTTGCCGAGGAATGCCAGATGACGTCCAGATTACTTGCTGTTTTTGGCTTTGCCATGTTGACCGCTGCCCTCCCCGTACAATCCGCCGATGCGCAAACTGCTCGGCCAAGCAATCTCAAAATGTTTGATGGAAGCACGCTTGACGGCTGGGACGCCGACCCCAAGTTTTGGACCGTTGAAGACGGCGCGATTACGGGACGTACGACTGTAGAGAACCCAACCAAGGGCAACACTTTCTGCATTTGGAAGGGCGGCGAAGCCGGCGATTTCGAACTGAACTTAGAATTTCGAATCGAAGGTCACAACAGTGGTGTTCAGTTTCGTTCTTTTCCGCTTGCCGACGGCGCCGACCGCTGGCGACTGGGCGGTTACCAAGCCGACTTTGATGCGGCCAACAAATGGTCAGGTGCGCTTTACGGAGAAAAGTTTCGCGCGATCCTGGCAAAGCGCGGCGAGAGCGCAGTCATCACGGGCGCCGAACTGAGCAAGCGTAAGCGACCCAAGCTTGTCGCCCAGCGAGAAGTCGAGGCGATTGACGGCGCCGACAAACTCGCCGACTCGATCAAGGCTTATCCCGAGTGGAACCGATATCGAGTCGTTGCCAAAGGGAATCAGTTTGAGCTTTATATCAACGACAAACTGATGTCCAAGTGCGACGATCAGGACCAGAAGAACCGTCGTTCTCATGGTCTGTTTGGGCTTCAGCTTCACGGAGGTCCGCCAATGAAAGTCCAATTCAAGAACCTGGAACTGACGACTTTGGACGAAACGCCCGGAACCGGTGGCGACAAGCCCAGCGAGTACCGTCGCGCATTCGAAGAAGATTTTGAAAGCGGTTTGGATCGCTGGGAAATTGTTGACCCTAAATCGTGGAAACTGGAAGACCACGGAAAGGGGCAAAGCCTTTCCATCATCGAACGAAAAAGCGAGTACAAACCCGAAGTACGCAGTCCACGTCATATTGCGTTGTTGAAATATGTGGAAGCAGAAAGTTTCGAGTTGACGTTCAAAGTCAAAAGCACCCTCAACACAGGCAATCACCGTGATTGCTGTGTCTTTTTCAACTACCAGGACCCGACTCATTTTTACTACGTACACTTGGGAGCCAAGCCCGATCCGGCCAGCGGCCAGATCATGATCGTCAACGCGGCGCCGCGAACACCGTTGACTAAAAACGAAAAGGATACGCCTTGGAGTGAATCCGATTGGCATGATGTGAAGCTTGTCCGCAACGTGAAATCCGGAAAGATCGCGATCTATTTTGATGACATGGAAAAGCCGCACATGGAAGTCGAGGACAAGACGTTTGGCAAGGGACGAATTGGTCTTGGGTCGTTTGACGATATGAACGCGTTCGACGAAGTAAAGTTACGTGTTCTCGACTGATTCAGTTTCTTGACCGCGAAGCAATGGAAGTATTTAGCCGTGGCTGTAAGCCAGGAACGAAAAGTCACGAAATTTTCGAAGCTACGACAGAAGCATATGGTTTTCAATTTCAGTCGCCGCATTGCGCTATTGCGACCCATCTAGGCGCGTGAGTCTACTGCCTTCGTCCTTTCAAAGCTGGCGATGTGCAGCTTCAAAACGGTTAGGCGAGGAAGCAACCTGTTTCCATTTCTCTCCCCTTTTGTCTTCCCATTCCCTACATCCAATCGCTATCAACCCTCCAGTGTGAAAGCTGATTCGTTTCTGATGCTTGTTCCCGCCAATTTGAGGGGCGAATCGTTCGAAGCTTGTCGATTGATTAATTACCAAGTGGTATTTCAGATTCATTGCGTTCGTATTTGTGGGTTGGGTGTTGTTCGAGAAATTAAGTCAACAGTCTTGTAAGGTGGCCAATCGGGTGGCGCTCACGATGGTGTTTGCCGAGTCCTCGCTTAACCGTGCGCAATCCCAGCTAATGGTTGATGAAGCCCTAACGTCTAGCTGCGAATTGCTCGACATAATTGATCCGACGGCGCTGCGAGACTGGTTCGAACGTTTCGCAGAGGTTTACTTGGATTCGGACCATCGTTCAGTGTTGGAAGTACCAGAAGTTTGGTCGACGTTTTTGGGAGCCCAATGTGATTTGCTCCAACGGGTCGGCCTTCATCAAAAAACGATTGCTTCACTTGGAGATGAGTTGGCGGCTTGGGATCGACAACCGGTCAGCATGGAACAATTCGGGGGCGCGCTGGATGAACTGGCTTGCTTGATGACCGACTATTCCGAAACCTTGGGCACCGCGATTGAGCGACAAGTCGGAACCGAGTCTTCGCGGAAACGGCGCGCTTTGGTATTCGCCCATGCGGTCTGCGGGATTGCGATCGTGTTGGTCGCGATCAACGAAGCGAGCCGAAAAGGCGACGCGAGATTATCGGCTTGCGCTGCATTCGCGACTTTTGGAGCAGGCTTAGTCAAGCGAAGTGTTCAACGGCTCTATGAAGTTTGCAATCTGGCTTCCGTCTAACCGCTGATGCTCAAGCACAGCTCAACTTCAGGGTGAGCCGTTTTTGGCGTTAGCTATAGCTACTAGAACTAAGCGTTGATCGATAGTAGCACGGCTGTCCCAGCCGTGTTTTTGCAGCTTGTTCACGACTGGGACAGCCGTGCTACTCTACCAATCCAATCACGGAAATTAGCGCCTAGATCCGATCGTTGAGCAACGCTGCTCCAATCGTGCTCAGTTTGAGTAGTAACATGATTGCATGATATCTTGCTGATCCTGTAAATCCTATCTTCAGCTACGATGTCAACACTGTAAAACTCTAGTCGGATAAAAGTGAGGGCCGGACCTACAGACGCTCAATCTGAGTAGCCAACATCCCAACGCTTGGTTTGGGTTGAGCCTCCTACCGAAGCTTCGAAGCCGAGGTGCCGTCGGCGATTCGGGCGATCGCGTCGTGAGTCGCCTGTTCGACCGCCGCGTGCCAGCTTTTGGCGCCCGAGTACTCAGGTTTTTGGTAAGCGAAAATGATTCCGCGCGAACTGTTAATCACCCCGCCAAGCCCTTTGTCGTCAAGTCCACCAGCGACGTCAGCCGCCGAACCGCCTTGGGCGCCGAAACCTGGGATCAGAAAAATTGTGTTGGGCATCGCTTCGCGCAACTCCGCAAGCTGCTCGGGGTAAGTCGCACCGACGACAGCTCCGATGTTTCCGAATCCAGATTGTCCAATGCAATCAGCCGAAAGCTCCTGCACTTTGTCGGCCACGATTCTGTATATCTTCTGCCCAACGTTGGCCCCGCCATCGACGGATTGTTCTTGAATGGTTCCGCTACCGGGGTTGGAGGTTTTCACCAGCACAAAAATTCCGCTGCCTGTTTGATTCGCAACCTGAACAAACGGTTCTAGCGTATCGTTGCCCATATACGGATTGACGGTCAAGCAATCGCATCCCCAGGTGCTTTGAGGTTTGGGCCCGAGGTAAGCCGAAGCATACGCCTGGGCCGTAGAGCCGATGTCACCACGCTTGGCGTCCATAATGACCAGCAACCCGCGTTGCTTGGCGTAGTCGACGATTCTGGATAGCACGACCATCCCGTGCCAGCCCAGCCTTTCGAAAAAAGCGGCTTGCGGCTTGACCGCTGGCACCAGATCGGCCACCACATCGATTAGCTCACAGCAAAACTGCGCCGTCAGTTCAGCTTGCTTTTCTTCCGATGAAGCATCCGAACTCGAGGTCAAATTGACCGGTAGTTGATTGATTCGAGGATCAAGCCCGACAACTAATGGTGTTTTCTTGGCGATGATGGCGGCGGTGAGTCGGTCGCCAAAGTGTTTTGATGGATCGTCAGGCATTTGATTTCTTGCAAGGCTTTTTTGGGGCCCTCATTAAAACAAAATAGGGACGTCCCAAACAGATGCCCGCAATATCAAAATCCTCTTCCGAGCGACGCGCATCGCCCAAACCGTCGTAGCCAAAGCACCGGGCATCTCCATGTTCATCCTCGCATGCGTGTCAAAACTCTCCAGACTTCAGTGCTTTCCGCGAACAACTATGTTGTTGCAACGTTGGAGCAAGTCTCTACAATGCTGACTTACGGGCTGTAGCGTAGTCTGGTAGCGCGCTACACTGGGGGTGTAGAGGTCGCTGGTTCGAATCCAGTCAGCCCGACTTGGTTTAATGAAATTCGGTACGGCTTACATCTGACTTAATTCTGCTTGATTTTGAATGGTCTTCTTGTTGCGATCAGCTCAATCAAGAATTCTCTAGGACGACTTTCTCGCCATCTTTCACAAGCTCCTGCAAATCAGAGATTCCGGAGTTCAAATCCAGTTACCTGTATTCGAGCTAGGTGAAAATGGCCTCCCACGTTCTTAAGCTATCGACCGATTCTTGGTCGCCGCACCGCTTTGCAGCCAACAAAGGCCAAAGGCCTACCGCTTCCGGAAACCTTGGACCGCAGAACACTGACCTTGCCCCGCTTGGGACTGCACCGGCGAATGAAACAATTGGAACAAACGCCTGGCCCACGGGTCGAAGTTTCTCTTTGTTCCGATAAAGGTGCTTCGCCAGACATTGAACATATTAATCACAGTCGAGCACCTGGTAAGCACAAATCAGTTGAGCCGCTTCGCATCGCAGGTGACGTATTGGCCCTTTCTAATCCAACTCAGTTACGGGGGTACAACTGAAACGATTTTGCGAACGTGGGCATCGGGCTGACAAAAAAATAGTTGGCGAATAACATCTCCTCCTTGAACAGCATCGGTTGGTAAATCTAAAACACATCGTGGCCAATGTGTCGGCCACGATGTGTTAATCCAATTGGTTTGAATTCAGTGATAGAACTTTTCGACTAGCGGCCCGACTTCGAATCGGCGGCTCCAGTTTTCAAAGCAATAGCTCGGTGCTTTTCCAGCTTGGAAATCTGTTCTTCCGTCAACTCCTTTTCAACAGATTTGAAAGTCTTCGTTTTTTGACTGACCAATTCATTGCGTAAGTCAT
>CALJOA010000109.1 GCA_937981585.1 uncultured Pirellulaceae bacterium
CAACATCAGCCGTTTGGGCGATAGCCCCGGTTAAAGGCAGTTCAACCGGGGCTATCGCCCAAACGGCTAATAAAATCACAACCTCGTCGAGAATCTGGTTGCGACGAAAGGCGCTGGTAGTACACTTTTCGCTTATTTCGCGTCTTTCGCGGTTGTCTTAATCGAACATTCTTTTCGTTTCGTTTGCCAGTTTGGGCTTCACGTCTTCGACCGCTGGATTACAAAGCTGCATGTAAACATGCTGAACAGCGTCGCCGACCGGCCCGATGCATTTCGCCATCGTCCTCGACACGCTTCCCTACTTTTTCGGCCAACCCTCAAGGTCCATTTTCTTGACGACGTTGGCTGAGTGCTCTTCGTAGTGGTGTTCCATCTGGACCAGCAACCTGCGAGGCGTCCAAAACCGACTGCCTTTGGCTCGCTTGTTCAAGTCCATGCCATCAAGCAAGTACGCAAAGCGTCGCGTGAAGTTTTCGACACGTTTCATCTGTCTCGCTTCTTCTTCCCCAGTCCAGTCTGCGTGAGCAAACGTATAGTCTTTGGGCATCTGTTTTGGGTTCAGGTTCATCACTGCAACGGAAGGGTCAACCGCGTGGTAGATCTCGGAAAAGAACCCCAACTCACGCCCCATCATGTGCTCTGCATTCCAGCGCGGCGTATGAGTCCCGTTGGCAGGCTTGAAGTTCATTTGCTCAACGGAAAGCTTCGCGAACATTTCCCGCGATTTTTTTTGAGCTGCCTCTTTTTTCGCGAACAGTTCAGCAAGCTCGTCCGTCATCTTGTACGGCGTTGTGCCAAGTGAAACAAATCGCGTTTCCTCGGAGTCACTTTCTCGTTTCGAAAACCCGACCGTGTTATGGGAAACAGCCTCCACCTCTATACCGCCCACGGACTTGATCGACGCATTCACAATCATCATCGCGGGCCTGTACACTTTCGCGCACTGTTCGCAAATCTCTTGCGTGAACTGTTCTCCGGTCGCAACGACAACCACATTGCGATTGAGCGGCTGCTTTTCAACGGGCGTGAGCGCCTTCAACTTGGCAATCCGCTTTTCCATTGACATTAAGTCGTGGTCAAGAAAAGAAATTGCAGCGCCATCAACATAGACGATTGTCTCATCAGAAAGCGGATTTGCGAGGCGATGTAATTTTTCCTCGTGATCTTTTGAAATCACGAGCACCATTGGATGGATTTTGTCTTTGTCTGAACGGGCTGCTTCAGCTTGGTCAATCAGCATCACTTTAGGACTGTTCGCTTCGCGATATAGCGTGCAAGGAATGCCTTTATTGCCCGGCAATTTTTCCATTTCTGCGTCGACCGAACGTGGCAAAAGTGATTTCGCTTCGTCGTTGAGTCCGACGCCAACGTGCAAGTCCCACATCGATTCAACGGTAAATCCATTGCCTGGCCAATGGCGGATCGCAATCGGCTCACCTTCCTCGGCATTCAAACTGCCCATGAGAATCAGAACTGCGATAAAAGGAACAAGGAAGATTTTGGAGTTCAGCATTACAGCCTCGAAAAACAAAGTTTTGGGTCATCTTTATAACGATGGAAACACGTTGACGCGAATAGCCCAAAACATTTTCAGGCATTCTTTCTCCTTTTGAACATTCGCAGCCAAAAATTCGAATTCTCAATCAATTCTGGCAAAATGCCGTAACAGATAGCTCGCTGGCTCGTTCAAACAGCACAGTAAATGCAGCCCGATGCAACCATGACTATTGTGCCTTGGTTTTAAAGTACTGGTACTTACGCGAAATCCGCATGGGGCGTGTCCTGAATGGCCCGCGCGCCGCAACAGGCCCACCTACTGATCAAGACTCAAACCGCTTGCCCTGCCATGAGTCGCGACGCTCAAACTCTTCCTTGACGGACCGCAATACGGCTGACTTATCCATCGACCACTCGGGGCCAACAAAATAGTCGCGAGGGGCCTCACCGCTGATTCGCTCAACCACCATCGATTTGGGCAACAACTCCAGAAAATCAACCAATGTGGAAACGTACTCGTCCAGCTCCATCAATTTGACCTCGCCAGAACGCACTTGATCCGCCAGAGGGGTATTTTCAACTGCATAAAGATTGTGAATCTTGACCGCATCAAGCCCACAAGACGCGACTTCGCGGGCCGTCGCCATCATGTCTTGGTGAGATTCACCTGGCAATCCCAGCATGATGTGCGCACACAATTCAAACCCCCGCCCCATACTTCGCTCCATCGCATCAACAAAGGAACTATGGTCGTCGCCGCGATTCATCCACTCCAAAGATTTGTCGTGGATCGTCTGCAGCCCGTACTCGACCGTCAGTGGGACGCGTGCCCCGAACTCCTCGAGCAAATCAAGCACATCATCAGGGACACAGTCCTGACGGGTTCCAATCGCCATCGCGACCACATCGGGATGCGAGATCGCCTCTTCATAGAGCGGACGCAAAACTTCGACCGGCGCATAGGTGTTGGTGGCTGGCTGAAAGTACGCCATAAAGTGTTCGCATTTGTAACGCTTACGAATCCGGGCCATTCCGTCGTCCATCTGGCTCGTAATCCAGCCCTGGTCACCCTTTCGTTTACCTTGGCCTTGGCCCAAAACCGGCAATCTGCGCGATGGACTAAAGCTCCGGTTGTCACAGAAAGTGCATCCGCCAGTCGCAACTGTCCCGTCAACATTGGGGCACGTAAAACCGGCGTCGATGCTGACGCGCTGAACGCGGAACCCAAATATCTGCTTTAAATAGTAGCTATAGCCAAAGTACCGCAGACCCTCGGCCCGCCAGTCCATTAGTTCTCGATCGTGGGTAGTCTGTTTGGTTGACGTCAACGGGGGCACCGCGTAGAGTTAAAGCTGTGGAATTTTCCTCTTATCTATTCCGGGCCCTTATTCTGGGGCCAATCATAACTTTTGTACAGCGCGAATATTCGCGAGCTATCTATGTTTGGTGAACTAGTTCCTATCGGTGGCGGAGACCCAATTCCGTTGATGAAAAAGCGACTTCGAATTGGAAGACGCGAAGGTTGCGATATCATTCTGAATCACGGCAACGTTTCGGGCCATCATTGCCTGCTGGAAATCGAGGAAGGCTATTGGTTCATCCGCGATTTGCGCTCACGAAACGGCGTGAAGATTGACGGCAAGCGAATTATGGTTGGCGTCCGGATGCGACTGGATCCCGATTGTGAAGTCACCATTGCCAAGCACAAGTTCGAGTTAGTCTACGATCCAACTGAACTGGGAGCTTATGGTACGCCGCCACAACCCGAACAGGTCGACGACTTTTTCCGCGAATCCTTACTCGACCGCGCCGGCCTGAAACGCGACGACAAGAAAAAGAAATAAGCCAGAGAATGGCTTGGCACGCGCCTTTGATGTCGCAGCACGCGCCTAGCAACCTGACGAGCGTGTGATTTTTGCCAACCGTCATTCTCCCGCGCAGGCGGATCCAGTCTTTTAATGCTTCAATGAAACCCGCCTGCGAGGGAGTGGCTATTGGGAACCCAACCAACGTCTTGCAAATGATAGAAGACGCGCCAATTGGGCGCCTGCTTTTTACCAGGAGCGCAAGTCCACGAAACGGCCCAGAAAGAAGTTAATCCACGCGTTCCAGCCAGATTTCGCGCCAAAAGTGCAGCATGCCGCGTGAGCAAAATCGTCGAAACACGCCGCTGCATTCAGTTTCCGAGAGAACAACCGTCGGCTGACTGACAATCCGCAGCTTGTTGGTTTTCTCATCGATCATCTTGGTGACCACGCGAGAAACAACCAACTCCAGTCCGCAAAACTGCCCCATCTCCTGAGGATCAAACCAAAGGCCTCTATTGCAACCATTGACGTCAAGTGTCTTTCGAATTTCTGCAAGAGATTTAACACGCACTCGCTCGCCGATCACCAGACCGATCCTTCCGCTTGGTGTTCTTTTCTCGTGCGGTCCCGCAAGGCTATCCGATTTTCGCGTCAGTTTCTTGATTACTAGCGAGAACAGAAACGAACCGATTGCTGAGATCGAAACATTGTCTCGGCGATGATCATCAACATATTGCTTGAACTTGAAGGGACTGATCGGCTGGGCGATTTGAACCAGCTCCGTGGCTTGGCATCGATATCGAGGAGCGCCGTCATCAGCAGGGACCGCAAGTGATTTTTCTTCAAGCCATTGCATTGAGGTCTGAGACTGCACATCACTTTTTGAATCAGAATACTCGTTGCCCGAGCCGCTAGTGCCGGCTTCTTCGGGAAGCAGCCATTGGGTTTTCCAAAAGAACTGACACCCCATTTCGCAACCCTGATGAGCCGACCCATCACACCTCACAGGCGTCTGAAGAACCACACAATCGTCTAAGCGCCCGATAAAGATAGAAGCTCCATTGACACATGTCTTATTGGCAACCCGCTTAACGCGAAGACGTTTGCCACATAGAGATACCATCTCAGGCATAAACGGGAGCCCTTCGAGCGTCCCGTCTTGATCGAGCGAAGCAAAAATTTCTTCCAGCGTTCGAACCGTTACCCATTGCCCGGCCTGCGGGCGAAACTCCGGGAACTCGACAAAAGACTCATGGGGCCGCGATCCAGACGGCTGTTGGCGGCTTGGAAGAAGCACTCTTCGTCGAGACATTTTATGATTCGGCTCAGAGAGTTCCATGATCAATTCTGTTGAAATTAAAGGGTCGTAGGTTTTGACGCACACGTCAAACACTCCTTACGGCTTCTTTAAAGAATTTTCGAACTTCCTCAGAACCCATGGTCGCAGTTGCGATAGATCGCTTGAGTTCCCGATCTCGACAGCAACCAACAGAGTAGAAACGACCGTGATCGAATCCCAGAATCCCACGGTCTACCGAAAATCCAAAGGCAATTGTTCGATGCCAAATTGTCAGACGTTGGTCGGCTCGAAATTGCGTGAGAAAATGGGGCCCACTTCTTTTCATTCCTTGGCCGCCAAATAAGCCGCTGATTTCACATTTTAAACCGCGTTTCAGTTGGCTTGGGGAGATTGGCACAGGCTTTGCAAACTAAGCGGTCATTACCGTTTTATTGTTGTTTTTGCTGTCCTTTGGTCAGTCATTCAATCCACAACGGCAACGAGAAAACAGACGTGGCGCCCGTTTGGGCAGCTCGCTTTTAACTAGAGACAGGAGAGCACATATGGCTCAAGGCGAAAAAATCATCGGTATCGATCTCGGCACAACCAACTCGGTCGTTGCAGTCATGGACGGCAACGAGCCTACGGTTATCGCCAACCAGGAAGGCGATCGTACCACTCCATCAGTCATTGCGTTCACCGATGGCGACGAAGTCATCGTTGGATCGC
This sequence comes from uncultured Pirellulaceae bacterium, assembly GCA_937981585.1. Taxonomy (GTDB): domain Bacteria; phylum Planctomycetota; class Planctomycetia; order Pirellulales; family Pirellulaceae; genus Mariniblastus. The sequence continues at coordinate 5,314 of CALJOA010000109.1, forward strand.
CGGCTCGCAACCAGCGAGTTACCAACCCGACGCGAACGGTTTACTCGGTCAAGCGATTCATGGGCCGTCGTCACAGTGAGGTCTCTTCCGAAGAGAAGATGGTACCCTACGAGATTAAAGGCAACGCCGACGAGTACGTGAAAATCGGCGTTGGCGACAACGAATACACGCCGCAGGAAATCTCGGCCAAGACGCTTCGCAAACTCAAGGAAGCCGCCGAGTCCTATCTCGGTCACAAGGTCAACAAAGCCGTCATCACAGTTCCGGCTTACTTCAACGACGCCCAGCGGCAGGCAACCAAAGATGCCGGCCAGATCGCAGGTCTTGAAGTCGCTCGAATCATCAACGAGCCTACCGCAGCAGCGATGGCTTACGGACTCGAGAAAGCCGAATCGGAACAGAAGATCGTCGTGTTTGACCTTGGTGGTGGAACGTTCGATGTTTCAGTTTTGGAACTCAACAACGATGACGGGATGAAAGTCTTCGAAGTCATCAGCACCAGTGGTGACACGCAACTGGGTGGTGACGATTTCGATTTCGTCTTGATCAATCATGTTGCCGACGAATTCAAGAAATCAAACGGAGTTGATCTCCGCGACGATACAATGGCGTTGCAACGACTTCAGGAAGCTTGTGAAAAAGCCAAAAAGGAACTCAGCTCCGCTCAGGCCACTGACATCAACCTGCCGTTCATCACTGCCGACGCCAGTGGGCCAAAGCACTTGCAGATGAACATCTCTAGATCCAAATTCGAAGAGCTGATCGACGATTTGGTCGAGCGTTGCAAGACTCCAGTCAACCAAGCTCTCAAGGACGCGAAACTTTCGGCGTCGGACATCGACGAAATCGTCCTAGTCGGTGGATCGACTCGGGTTCCCAAAGTCCAGGCGATGGTCAAGTCGATCTTCGGCAAGGACCCTCACCAGGGCGTTAACCCTGACGAAGTCGTTGCTGTCGGTGCCGCGATTCAGGGCTCAGTCCTGGCCGGCGATCGCAAAGACGTTTTGCTCCTCGATGTCACTCCGTTGACGCTTGGAATCGAAACCGAAGGCGGCGTGTTGACCGCGCTGGTTGAGCGGAACACGACCGTTCCAACGGAGAAGAAACAGGTCTTCAGTACCGCAGCGGACAACCAGACCGCGGTTACGATCCAGGTCTTTCAGGGCGAACGAAAAATGGCGTCCAACAATCGACTGCTGGGCAAGTTCGACTTGACCGGCATTCCTCCGGCCCCGCGTGGCGTCCCTCAAGTCGAAGTCAAATTCGACATTGATCAAAACGGTATCCTTAACGTCTCGGCCAAAGATCTTGGCACGGGCAAAGAAGCGAACGTCGAGATCAAGGAGTCTTCTGGTCTTTCCGATGATGAGATCGAAAAGATGAAGGCCGACGCGGAAATGAACGCGGAAGACGATCGCAAGCAGTACGAGTTGGTGACCGCTCGCAACGAAGGCGAGACGATGTGTTACCAAGTCGAAAAGACGCTCAAGGAAAACGCCGACAAACTCAAAGACAGCGATCGCGAGCCGATCGAAGCTGCCGTTGAGAAGGTCCGCGAAGCTTCCAAAGGCGTTGACACCGACGCGATCAAAGCCGCCGTTACCGAGCTTGAGCAAGCTTCGCACGCGATGAGTGCCGCGATGTACGCCAACGCAGACGACGGTGCTGAACCGGCCGGTGCAACTGCTGACGCTTCTGAAACCAGCGCGGCTGAGGACGATGCGATTGACGCAGAGTTCGAAGTCAAAGAGTAAACCAGTCGTGCGTCCGAGCCGTTACCAGACTCGTGTACTCCACTGGCTCTGGCAACAGAACGACGCGAAAAAATTCAAGGCGGGCCGAACAACTTCGGCTCGCCTTTTTTGTGGAATGACTTGATGTCGGATCTGACTGAAAAACGAAGCGCCTCGCCGATGCCGGCATTCCCCGAACGATTCGTCTCGCAACTCTCTCGATTTGGCACACTATTCGCACCATTGGAAATGGTCAGTCAAGCCAACTGCCAAGCAGCAAATAGAGATTTCCGAAAGGAACCCAATGTCATTTCGTTTTGAAAAACTGACCACCAAAGCCCAGGAAGCTGTCGCCAACGCCCAAACGATGGCAGGCGGTAAGGGACATCCCCAAATTACGACACTACATCTCCTCGGTTCATTGCTTCAGGAAACCGATGGGATCGTTTTGCCGTTGATTAACAAGATTGGTGCGCCAGTAAACCAACTTACCGAAATGGTTGACGGTGAGATCGCGCGGCTTCCTAGCGCCAGTGGCGGAAGCACTCCTGCTCTGGATGCTGAACTGCAGAAAGTTTTCGAATCGGCCAGCAGGTCCGCTGAAAAGATGCAGGACGAATTCGTTTCAACTGAACATTTATTGCTAGGATTGGCGGACTCCAAAAACCCGGCCGGCCGCCTCCTCGAACTAAACGCCATCGACAAGCCCGCGATTCTCAACGCACTCAAAACAGTGCGCGGATCCGCCCGCGTGACTGACCAATCACCCGAAGGAAAATATCAATCACTCGAAAAGTACTGTATCGACTTGGTCCAACAGGCCCAATCGGGAAAACTGGATCCCGTCATTGGTCGCGATGAGGAAATCCGACGAGTGATCCAGGTTCTCTCGCGCCGCACCAAGAACAACCCGGTTTTGATCGGCCAGCCGGGGGTCGGTAAGACCGCGATCGCCGAGGGTCTCGCGCTCCGCATCGTTCACAACGACGTCCCACAAAGCCTTCGCGACAAACGCGTCCTCTCTCTGGACATGGGGGCATTGATCGCCGGAGCCAAATTCCGAGGAGAGTTTGAAGATCGACTTAAATCGGTCCTCAAAGAAGTCACCGCCGCAGCTGGGCAAATCGTCTTGTTCATCGACGAACTCCACACCGTCGTCGGTGCCGGAGCAGCTGAAGGAGGAAGCGACGCAGCTAACCTCCTCAAACCCGCCTTGGCCCGGGGAGAGCTTCACTGCATCGGCGCAACGACGCTTGACGAATACCGAAAATACATCGAGAAAGACGCCGCATTGGCGCGTCGTTTCCAACCCGTCTTCGTTGGTGAACCGACAGTCGAAGACACAATCTCGATCCTACGAGGACTAAAACAACGCTATGAAACCCATCATGGCGTGCAAATCAAAGACGCAGCGTTGGTCGCAGCGGCCGAGCTTTCCAATCGCTACATCACCGACCGGTTTCTTCCCGACAAAGCCATCGACTTGGTCGACGAAGCGGCGTCTCGATTGGCGATGGAACTCGACAGCGTTCCAGAGGAGATCGACACCGTCCAGCGGCGATTGATTCAACTGGAACTCGCCGCCCGACAATTGGCTGACGAGAATGACGAGGATGTCAAATCACGCCTCGAATCGGTGAACCGGGAAATGGAAGAAAAGCGTCATGAGCTGGCGTCGCTACGTGAACAATGGGAATCCGAAAAACTTGGCATGTCTGGCACACAGAACGTTCGCCAACAACTCGCTGACGTAGAACTGGAATTCGACAAACTTGACACTTCGATCAAAACCAATCAGTCATCTGGAATCACGGTCAGCGAAGACGATTACAAGCGGCTTTACGAACTCGACACGCAGCGAAAGCAACTGGTCGCTCAAATCGAAGCCGCCGAAATCCATGACGCTGCCGCTGACAATGCGCCGCAGTCAGATCAAAAACGACTGCTCAGCGAAATGGTCACCGAAGAGGAAATCGCCGACGTGGTCAGCGCTTGGACTGGAGTTCCAGTCAACCGTTTGATGGAAACCGAACGAGCCAAACTGCTCGTCATGGAGGAGCGACTGCACCAGCGAGTCGTCGGCCAAAACGAAGCGATCGCGGCAGTCAGCAACGCGGTTCGTCGCAGTCGCAGCGGACTTCAAGATCCCAACCGACCGATTGGTTCGTTCATGTTTCTTGGTCCAACGGGTGTCGGAAAAACCGAGGTCTGCAAAGCACTAGCCGAAATCATGTTCAACGATGAGACCGCGATGATTCGCATCGACATGAGCGAATACATGGAGCGGCATAGCGTTAGCCGACTGATCGGCGCCCCTCCAGGATATGTTGGCTACGACGAAGGCGGAAAACTTACCGAGGCCGTTCGTCGCCGGCCTTACAGTGTCGTGTTGCTCGACGAGATCGAGAAAGCTCACGACGACGTTTACAACATTCTGCTTCAACTACTTGATGATGGCCGGCTGACTGACAACCACGGTCACACCGTTGATTTTTCCAATACGATCGTCGTCATGACTAGCAATGTTGGCTCCCAGCTAATTCAAAAGATCACCGAAGACGGCGGTACGGATCAAGAGATGCAAGAATCGGTCGAGCAGGCTTTGAAGGCCCGCTTTGCGCCCGAGCTATTGAACCGAATCGATGAAAAGATCGTATTCCGAACTCTCGACCAATCGGAAATTCGACAGATCGTCGATCTTCAAATCGGCTCGCTCACACGGCGAATCGAAACTCTGGGGTGGTCGCTGAGCGTGACCGAAACTGCCCGCGAGGCGATCGCAACCGAAGGCTTTGATCCTCAGTATGGCGCCCGCCCGCTCAAGCGAGTGATCCAACAACGAATTGAAAACCGGCTTGCCTCAGCGCTCTTAAAAGCCGGTGAAGATTCGGCAGAGAAAAAGCTAACGGTTGACCACGACGGTGAAGCGTTTGTAATCTCGGAATAGCTCGACAGCGGTACCCTTACATGCAGTGGTAACCCATGGAGCTGGTGTTTTTATTGGCCGTTTTGGCGATAGCCAC
>CALJOA010000110.1 GCA_937981585.1 uncultured Pirellulaceae bacterium
GTTGCCAAGCATCGTGACGCTCAGGTTGGCAGTCTGCTGTTCAATTATTTTCTGCTCCAGATCTCCTGTTCCGGCAACCTCCAACTCGATCTGACGATCCGGATTATGCTCACACCACTGCTTGAGCGTCTTGGAAAACTCAAGAATGCCTTTTCGCCTGCTCAACGCTCCACAGTAGACCAACCTCACAACCTCGCTGTCGTGTTCTGTCGTGCGAGGCCCGACATAGACGGTATCCGTATCGATGCAGTAGGGAAGATGGAACATCTTTTCTTCAGCAATTGAAAGACTCTCCAAATATCTTTTGCAGCTTGGACCGTTGTACGTAAAGTAATCAACGCCCTTTCGAATCATCCAACGAAGCGTCCGGCGTAACAGACCGCGCTCACGCTCAATAAAATCGGACATGTTGCCAACCATGACCAAGGGAACCGACGGATGAAATTTTCGAAACCAGCTGGAAAGCAAAGTTCGAATTCCCATCTCGTATGAGAACACGATATCCGGACTAAGCCGTTTCAATTGAGATGTCGTATCGACGGGAATGTGGATGAAATTTGGCTCCCGGAAACCGGTAGAGTGCTTCCAACTTGCCGTAAACATAAGGTTCTTTTGCACGCGAATATCGAGGTCAGCCCACTCAGCATCCCAATCGCGATCAGGCTCCATCGGCGTCGACAGAAGCACCGTCAGTTTCCGAACTCGCTTGGCAAGTTCACGATAACTGTCAACATGATGTTTGCGAACATAGTTGTTGAGAATCACGATGTGCGCATCGATGTAACTTGGATCCCTCCTGGCCTTTTTCTTGATTATGTTCATCGAGCCCCCAGCGCAGACAAGAGGCCAATGCAACGACAAATCTGGGCGTCTGCTTCTTCGGCGGACATGTCATCCAAAACTGGCTTCGACAAACCGAGAATCCAAGCGATGGCGTAACCGAGACAGTCCCTCCTGAGGCGACCCAATTGACCTTGAGGATTAAAGCTATGCGTGGACATTGTTCACCTCCACGCCATTTGGCCCAGCTTGGTCAACGCTCCCATCAACACCTGACTGGTTTGCCAATACGTCTTTGATCACCGCGATGGTGATAATCACCATGCTGATCGCCTGGCCGATACAAGCCGCCACTGGAATCGAGATCAACTTCTTTTCAAACTGAAACACGTCGGCGTAAACCAATCCGACAAAAGCCAACATCACAAAGATACTCAGGAACCTGGCCCTGACTCCGACCATCGGCTTGTCTCGACCTTTGAGAAATCCGTCTGCAGCCTGCAAGTAGCCCTTGATTGCGCAGGCGGGCAAGAGCCACATCGCGAACAGGATCGCTGGCTCAAACGCGTTGGTGTAAAGCGTGATGATCAAGAACGGCAAGACAATCGCAAACACCAGGGCGCAAACCGTTTGCAAAATCGCCGTCGCAGATAGAACCGTGACGGCTTTGCGAAGCGAGACCTTAGTTGTTTTGTCGGCACCAGCATTGAATGTAAATACCGCCAACGCGTTGGGAGCGATCGTCAGCATCTGAGCCGCAGGAACGGCCACAAAGTAGAAACCTGACTCTGCTACCGAAGCAATCGCGACGATCAAAAACATGTCCAGCCGCTCAAACAACTCCGACGCCAACATCGAAAGCGCGTAGAAACGGCCGTTCTTCAGCAGTGTCCAAGGCCCTGGAACGTTTGCCCCCGGATCTGCTTGATCAGCAACATCTTCCACGACACCTGTATCTGAACCCGGTGAACGATAGGCATTGGCTACGTTCAGCTCGCCATTCCAAGCGGCTCCAACTGACGTCCGCATCTGACGTCGATTCTTTCCCGTCAGTGTACCCAGCACATCCATTCCGCGCAACGTTGGCAAAATCCCGACGACACGCGCAACGACGAACAGAATACAAACCACCCATAACGGTGATAAACTGGTCAGCTTATGCAGTCCCAGCCCAAACACGATCACCAGCAACATCAGAAACGCAGCTGCAAAGAGCAACCTGTTGATGTTGTAAAACCAGAAGTTTTTTGTGCCTCGATCGACTGCCGAGATCGTCAACTGCATGTGCTCCCAAGGAACGAAAAGACAACACAGGATACAAAACGGAATCAGATAGGTCTTGCCGACAAGAACCAGAACGCCGATCGCCAGTGCTCCGGCAACGATCGCCGTGATCACGCCGCTGATAAACCCGACTTTGGCGGCGGAGTATTTCAGAGACCGCACGTCCATCGTGCCTTGCACCGCATAGCTGTTTACGATTTCAATCCCACCGAGCAGACCGGCGTAAAGGAAAACGTCGCGAGGAAAGAACATTGCCGTTCCGAATTCACCGCGCCCCACGACACCCAAGATCCGAGCAATCAATACGCCCTGCACCAAGTAGATGCCGAACACAGCCAGCGTCGTTACGAAAGTCGCAATGACATTCCGAAACTCCGAGTCGGACATCAGTTTTTGAACCTGACTCCGATTCTCAGTCCCACCAAACCCAGCCGGTTTAATGACCGGTTCAACCGCAAGCGGTTGGGGCGTGATGGCGACTTGTTCTTCGGACACTGTCATTTTTTGTTTGATGAGGCTTCACGGATAGTTGGCGCCCGCGTGCTGATGAAAAGAGAACAAGCGTCACTCGACGCAGTGCGCTCGTCAGGCGGAGCCTTTGTGTAAAATCGCAACGAACGCAGTGTCGATAATAAGTTTCAAGTCTGACCAAAATCCGCGATTCTCGATGTATTCGAGGTCCATCCGCATCCAATCCACAAACTTCGTGTCGCGATCCGCATAAGCCTGCCACGTGCAAGTCAATCCGGGCAAAACTGTCAAACGTGCTCGCTGCCAAGCCGTACATTCAAGTGATTCATGAACCGGAAGGGGACGTGGACCGACCAATGACATCTCGCCCGTCAACACATTGACCAATTGAGGCAACTCATCGATACATGACTTGCGAAGGTACTTTCCAATCCAAGTAATTCGAGGATCATCGCTGAGTTTGAACGCCGGGCCATCTTGCTCACTAAGGGCTCTGAGTTGAACTTGTTTCGCTTCGGCGTCGGTGACCATTGTTCGAAACTTCAGAATCCCAAAGAGCTCTCCATTTTTACCTTCTCGGACTTGGCGAAAAAAGACCGGCCCCTTGGAAGTCAGCTTGATGCCGACAGCGGCGGCTAGAAAAAGCGGAGACAAAATCAACAGCCCACCACCTGCTCCGACAATGTCGATGACTCTCTTCCATCGCGGCGTGGCATGCGATATGACGAACGCATGCTTGGTCATCCTGACCCTCGATTCCGGCTCGCCACTGATGTAGTCGTTTGCACGATTCTCAACCGAATCGAGATTTGATGGCTTGGACCAATCGGCATGTGAGAGAGGGATTGGTGATTGACCGCCGTGGGTTCGGATTTCATCAGCAAGCGAGATCAGCTCGTCATCGTCAGGGTAGATGGAGACTTCGGTATCGACCTGGAGCCCATGTCGAAGCGCAATCTCAGTGAGGTCGTTTGCGCAAGCGAGCGTTCCGTCTTTTTCAGTCTCGGGTAACAGAAAACCAAGATTTGACTCATACCATCCGACCGTATCTGAAATTCGCAATCGTTTACGAATTTCGCTGTGGAAAAGCGGATCGAATTCGGTCACGCCCGAATCCAAAGAGCTTCTGAAGATCATCCGAATCAAACCGAATTGGCGTCGCGTCACGCGGCGGTCTGAGCGGAATACTTCTTTGGCCAATTCGTGTCGAAACTGCTCTTCACTGAGGAGCTGGGGCGAAAATTGTTGCTTGGCTGCGCGCCCGAAAAACCGTTGAATCAAAGATTCACTTTTTCGGCGAGTGCGAATAATCATCCCAGTTTCCAGTTGTTTCAAAGAAGCTAATTCAAAGGTGTCGTAATCAAAAATATTCAAGACCCGGTCGAATAAACCAGTTTTGAATGATGCAACGCCAGCTACTGAGACCGCTGTACTTGCAATGGGTAACAATCCAACGCCAAAAAAATGGCGGGTTCGCAAGCACCGGCCGCGCCGTTTTATTGTGGCGACCCAAGAGCGACATTTTCCGCTCTAGATTTACGAAAAATGGGATTTCTGAAATGTCAAACCAGAAGCCTATTTTAAGCTGACGGTGGTGACTTTCAAGAATTTATAATCCAGTTGCACAGGTTAAACCGTTGTTTTTGCATAAACCAAGCCTCTGGCTTAGTGGTTGGAACAACGCAGTTTGAGGTGTATTCGTTTTCAAACTCGTGTTTCAGTGTACAAACAGGCGACTTAACGCCCTTGATCCCTCCCCTGAGCCGGCGCAACAGCGCACACCCCCCCAATAGCAAGCACCCTTTCATTTGGATAGCAATTCACTGCACAAAATGCATCGAAGCCGGTATTTTTCTTGCCGACTTAATCTTGCCTCAATCTGTCGAGAACCGACTGGGGACAGTTGAAGGATTTGGGACTTCAGCAGCCTTACGAGATGATCGCTTGTATAAACTCTTCGGCTTGGGAGAGCGTGGCCAACTGACAATCGGGACTCGATGCCTTCAAGATATCCGGAGCTCCACCTCCGGTCTCAACCGCGACGACTTTGGCATCGATTGATCGAGCGCAGGTGACATCGTCGACAGTGTCGCCGACGACCCACAATTGATCCTCCCGAAACTGCTCACCCAAAGCCTGCTTGGCAGACGCTCGAGCCAGATCAGCGACGTCGTTTCTCTCAGAATGACGATCCCCATAGCCACCAAAATGAAAGAATTTCGACAACCCAAAATGCTCCAGTTTGACCTCGGCGGCGCGACGTGCATTGCCTGTCAAAATCCCCAAGGCAACCTCGGGCATGGCATCAAGCCGGATCAGCAACTCTTCAACTCCCGGTAGAATTTTTCCCTGGCCAGCGGCAAGCGTCTGGGGCAACAACTCCCAATATCTTCGACTAAATGCCTCGCGATGCTCGCCAAATGACAACTCATGCGCGGTGAACAGATCAGACAAAATGCCTTCGTCAGTCCGCCCGTGGACGGCAACGTTTGAAATGCTCTCCAACTGAAACATTTCTTTCATGACTTGTTCAATCGCCCTCATCCCAGCGCCACCGGTCCGGATCAGCGTCCCATCAATGTCAAACAAAATTGTGATCACAGGCAAATTCCAAAAGTAGATTGAATTGAATTAGTGACAAACTGCCAGTTAACTACTCAAATTGAGCTCAAGAACGTACGTTAATTCGATTTTCACGCACGAATACCAGCCCGAAGCGCCAGCGAGGGAACGTCTACCGGAAGAACCCTCGCTTACGCGCTCGCGCTTCGGGCTGATATTGATTAACTTAAACATTGACAGAAACTGAAAACGCTCAGCCTGAGCGGCTACCTGTAAAAAGCGATGCTGCCTGAGCTTACCGTTGAGCAGCTTACCGCCCAAGTTGGCTGTTTAGTTCGCTGGTTCTTTGACAAAGCGCTTACATCAAATTGTCATTAATTGTCACTGCTGCGGATTGATCTATCGGATTTGAAAACAGGAACTTCAGACTTGACGATTTGCTGAATTTATTGCCGAATCGCTGGGGTTCGCCGGAAACCACGCATTTTAGCTGGCCAAATCTGCTAACATTGCTCTGGGTTAAAAGCCCTTGAGGCGAAGAAAGGGACAAGCATGGACATTCCGATCCAAACTGACCGATTTCAAATAAGCCAAAAAGTCTTGGTCAACTTTTGGCTCGAAAAATTTGGTGCGCCTGCTGGCTTGCCCCTCTGCACAATGATTCTGCTGGTTGCCTGCATTGCTACGCCAGCCTTTGCCAATTCGCCAACCAGCACCAAAATCCAGGACAAGACCTCCGACCAATCTCCCGAGAGGATCAAACAGCTGATCATTCGACTTGGCGATTCTGATCATCTTGTGCGAACCAAATCTCAAGAGCAGCTACTCAAAATTGGCGAGCCAGCTGTCGGACCGCTCCAAGCCGTTTTAAATTTCGAAGATTCATCAATCGCTCCAGACAACGAAATCCGCTTGAGAGCGACTCGGCTGCTGATCTTGATTCAACGAGAAGTTCGTGAGCGAAAACTTGCGGAGTTCCTTGACGGTACTCGAGACGGAATTGAGCTGCACGGCTGGATTGATTTTCGCAATTTGCTGGGAAACGAAGAACAGGCTCGGCGGCTGTTCATCAAACTCCACGAAGCTCGCTCAGACCTCCTAAGAGCTCCACTCGATGGGAAACTAAAGACCGAAAACGAACTCCATCAGTCGATCGTAAGTGAAATAAGACTTAGCACTAACGGAAACGCCGAATCTGTTGTCGACAAATTGTCAGCGGTCCTGTTTGCGGCATCCCGAAAGACTCATTGGGACACCGACAAACTAGCTTCAGCACCGAGCGTGATTGCTTCAGATACAAAACGAATTCATCGTGTCCTGATGCAGCCACATATGATCAAGACGATCAATGGCCATTCCACGGGAGCTGAAATTAAGATCCTGATCTCACATTGGATTGATTCGCTTCAAGTCCAATCCGGAGACACAAAACAAAGTAAGCTTGCGAAAAACTATGCAACATCCATTTCAGTCATCGACGCTTATCAAATCGGCGACAAGTCCGAATTAGTTCTGAAGTACGCGCTCGATACCAAACTCTCATCGCACACTCGTTCGTTGGCACTGGCAACACTGAGCCGAATCGGAACAACCGAAACGATACCCAAACTGGCTCCGCTCTTGAGCGACAGCACGGTCGTTGGCACCTACGTTTTGACTGGCCCCTTCCAAGCAAGCGCAACATCAAAACCAGGCTCAGTAAACAAGGCATCAGCCCGCAGCGACATCCGGCCTCTGCTTGAAGTTCAGATTCGCGATTTGGCGCTGGCTGCGTCAACGATTTTAAAAGGAAGCTCACCCGATCAGTTTGGGTTTCATCCTCAAGCAATGAGCGAGGGCAAATTGGTCGTCAACCAAACCGGTTTTTTGACCGACGCAGATCGCGGCGAGGCAATTATCCGATGGAACAAACATCTGCAGCAATTACTGGAAAAGAAGAAATAGATACTGGCTCTGCTCGCTGGTAATCGTGATGTGCAACCTGGAACGACACAAAATGGATCGACACATAAGGATGGACTGAATATTCGGTCGTGCAACGATTCCCGAGGCTGAGTATCAGTGAAAAGTTGACGACCACCGGAACAAACTTCGGACCCGCGGCCGGAACATAATCAAAAACACCGGCCCCAAAACTAAAGTCGGATTCGTCATTGATCACGCCAACTTCTACCGAAGCATCGCCGGCAAAACACACGAGTTTCAAGTAAAACGACCGGCATGGAAGGTCTGGAGCGTCGAGCAGGCAAATTTCACTTGCGACGTCAAGCGAATGTTCGGAAATGCGTTTGTCAAACCACTGGCTAGGCGGCCAGCCTCAGTGTTCATTTCTCCCGGCAGCGACGTCACAATCTTCAAACCAACGAAGGTTTAGAACCGAGCCGATGAATCTCGAAAACTGATTCAAGGAAGCCGAAACCGAGCAGCGCTCAGTTTGAAAAACACGACTTAATACGTATACTGATCTCGCAGGAGTCACTGCTGAGTCAAAATCACCGGTTTATCAAAGCCGGTCCACAACTGGCAGTTTGCCAATTCCTTCCGCTATCAAATGGAAATGCTGAGAATGTTCTCCCAAAGCTCTTACAAGTTGATGACTTTGTTGATCGCGACCTCCTTGGTCGCGTTTAAGTTTGGACCTCAAGAATCAGCTGCCCAAACTGCCGCGCCTCCATCGGGCAGCACGATTCTTGAGTCGGTCGAAAATTCGAAATCGCAAGATTCTGACGATCAGAATCAGAGGAAACAAGAGACCGATCAGGCTCAATCGGATCAAGCCAAAAAAAAGAGCAAGAAAGACTCCGCAGATTTCATGCGAATCCGCAAAGACAGCCGCGGGCGTGACGTGGCGTTGGAGACTTCGATCACCCGATACGCCTTGACCACCGAAAAAGGGGATCGAATTACGGTCGACCTGATTGGTGCGGTTCACATCGGAGAGAAAGAGTATTTCTCGAAACTCAACAAGCGATTCAAAAATTATGAGTCGTTGCTGTATGAACTCGTCGCGCCTGAAGGGACGGTCATTCCCAAAGGCGGCGGTCCCAAGGACGGCATCCCCACCAATCCGATCGCGGCGATGCAAGTCGGCATGAAGAGCATGTTGGGCCTTCAGTTTCAGCTTGAGCACATCGACTATACAAAAAAGAACTTCAAGCACGCCGACATGACGCCCGAGGAGTTCTCTCAAAGTATGAAGAACAACGAAGAGAGTATCTCGAAATATGCAGTTCGTGCGATCGGACAAAGCATGGCAATGCAAGCCGCCGGAAAGGGTGGAGACAGCATGGAGATGTTGTTTGCAATGTTCTCCAAAAACAAAGAGCTACGTCTACGACGCTCGTTCGCCAAACAAATCCAAAACATGGAGGCGGGTACGGCTGTCTTCAAAGGCAAAGACGGATCAACGATCATCGATCACCGAAACGCCAAGTGCATGAAAGTTCTCGAGTCCGAGATCGCGGCCGGCAAACGAAACATCGCAATCTTCTACGGAGCAGGGCACTTACCCGACATGCAGCGACGCCTGATGAGCGATTTCAAGATGAAACGGGGCGGTCAAGTCTGGGTAGAAGCCTGGTCGCTGACCGATCGCGGTACAGACCAGCAGAAAAAGTAACGCGAGGAAATACGCAGCAGCTGTCTTCCCTTGCAGGCCCACGACAACCGCCTAAAGTTGCGCCATAGCAACCTTGACCGCCATTTATGGCAGAATTACAATCGTTTAACGGAGTCGTCACCATGCCTTGGGGGTTAGAAATGCCGCTCTTCCGCACTGCTTTGCTTGCCATAACGTCGCTAACGATCCTGTTTACTTCAACTGCCGACGCTCAAAACACTTGGTACAACACGGTCTTTGACACCGATGCCAGCCCGACCGAGTTTCCCGATTTTGCAAACAAGAACTTTGCCTCCGACTTCATCTTTGTCCCCGATACTGTTTCGCCGGCACGATGGGGTCCGGCATCGCGAACAGAACTCTACTTTACTGGACACCTACTCAGCTTCGAAGGTGGATCCATTCTTGGAGAGGTTGCCACCCATCAAGGGGCCTTTATTGAACTTGATAATAACAGCTCTATCCGCGGAGTTAGGCTTGGCGGAACGATGGAAGACGACTTTGGCTTCCTTCTCAACCATGGGGGAAATGTTGATGCCCTCGACCCTAGATCCGGTGTAGTGGACATTCATGGTGGCGTGACACGTTTTGGCAGCTACAGCCCAGAAGGCGCACCGGTTAACCCATTGGCCGAAACAGAGGCAGCCTGGAAAGCGAGAGTATCGGCACTGACCACCGCCGCAAACGGATACATTGGCGTCCGAGGCGGAACGCTGGGCGCGAGCATCACCCCCGGACCCAACGGCGATCTCTCCTTGGGAGAGTATGGATTCCTGGACATTTCCGGTGGCACAATCGAAGCAAGCTTCGGTGAGATTGCTGGCCAATTCAATATCTCAGGTGGTGACTTCCCCGACCTGAGCGTCGGCTCGATAACCGGTGATGGAAGAATCAGCATTCTTGGCACTGACTTGCAGTTCAATGGAACCGCAGTTGGAGATCAAGGTCTGACGATCGACCAAACGGGCGGGACCATCACTGGTTTTATCCCAAATGCCAACGGCGATGCCCTTTCAACTTTTGAGTTCAATGTCCCCGAAATCACTGGCAATGGATCCATCCTGCTTGCCAACGACACCTCAGAGCTTCAAATCACGCAACAAAACACTTCGGGCGCAACTAACGGTGGCGCGGATTTCGCTGGAGGTGTGGAGGTCGACTTTGAAGTCGTAATCACAGATGGCAACTTCTTCAGCGACGCTCTAACAACCGGCGCTGATGATCTAGCCCAAACGGTAGCCTCAACCGTCGCTCCAGATTTCGAGCTCTCTTCTGAAGAAGCCGTGCAGCACTGGGAGCTAGATTTCAACGGCTCATTCGAAAACGAGGCTGAGCTGGTATTCGGTTATGACGAACTATTACTAGACGTTCCGGAAGAAGAACTGGCGATCTATCACTTTGACGAAGAATTAGGGATATGGGAAAGCCTCGAATTCATTGAGCATGACATGATCCGAAATTCTATTCGCGTTCGCACTCGAAGCTTCTCCCCGTTTGTTCTTGGTGCAACCTCATCGGTCCCTGAACCTAGTGGTTCAATCCTCATCGCGGGTTTATTGCTGCAAGGTCTGAAACGGCGACGCGACATCGAGTAGAAGTAACCGGTGGCATTACTCAATCGGGAAAAACATGGTCGAAATCACTGCTACCTATCAAGGTGAACTCCGAGTCACTGCAACCCACGGACCTTCGGGCGACAGCCTCAACACAGACGCGCCAGTCGACAACTGTGGCAAAGGCGAAGCCTTCTCGCCAACCGATCTGGTCGCAACCGCCCTGGGTACTTGC
The DNA here is from genome assembly GCA_937981585.1 of uncultured Pirellulaceae bacterium. Taxonomy (GTDB): domain Bacteria; phylum Planctomycetota; class Planctomycetia; order Pirellulales; family Pirellulaceae; genus Mariniblastus. The sequence goes on from CALJOA010000110.1 coordinate 10,505, forward strand.
CTACTGACCATTCTGGGCATCCAAGCCAACAAACATGGGCTCAACGTTGGCGCGGCCTCAGTCCGTGTTGAAAAACACATGGCAACCGAGGGCACTCGGCGCATTGCCAAACTCCCTGTCGAATTGACCGTTTTAGGTGAAGTCCCCGAGGAACTGCGAGAGCCAATCCTTGCTTCCCTACACACTTGCCCCGTCCACGCGAGCCTGCACCCTTCCATCGATGCACCTATCGCCGTGAAGTGGGCTTAGTCCTGTAGACGCTTACACGCCAACGCCAAAGCTTCCCAAAAGCAAACACCGGTATTCATTCATCACGGTTTTTGCCAGACTTTACCGCCTTCGGGGCGAGCGGGATCCTTACAACTACAACCTAAAACCATCTCACGCTCTCCAACCCGGCAATGACGTGCCAACTTGTCACTCAAACACCCAAAACGTTTGGCGCTCTAAACTGAGCATCTTCGGAACCAATCCGCCTGTCAAAGCGAAGCCCACCCCTCCGGCCCCAATCAACATGCCAACTTTGCGCCAAACAGCCTTGCTGAACCAAGGTTTTTAAGTAGTTCAGGCGCCGGATTCACAACGCCTGAAAATTCTCAGCCCTTCCTGCCAATCAGCCCAACAATTGGCACAGTGATTGCGTTACAAAGAGCCTATCTATAAGTGCGCCTGCCATTTGTGCTGGCTGCCATGACCAAAAACAACTTTGAAACAAAATGAAGCGATGAAATCTGGCACACCTGGATTGGCCGCTTCTTAAAAATTACACCACTTACACTTAAATAACTTGGAGGAATCCGGTGGCAAAACAAATGGTATTTGATGAGGCCGCCCGCAAGCCGCTTTTGGAAGGCGTTTCCAAACTGGCTCGCGCGGTTCGCAGCACACTTGGCCCCCGTGGCCGCAACGCGATCCTGGATCGTGGTTGGGGCAGTCCCAAGATCACCAAAGACGGTGTGACCGTCGCCGAAGATATCGAGCTGGACGACCCGTTCGAGAACCTTGGCGTTCAATTGGTCAAAGAAGCCGCCAGCAAAACCAACGACGTTGCCGGTGACGGAACAACGACGGCGACCGTTCTGGCCGAAGCGATTTTCCGCGAAGGCCTCAAGATGATCGCTTCCGGGTTTGACCCAATGGCATTGTCTCGCGGCATCTCAAAAGCCTCCGACGCGATCTGTGCCGAGATCGAAAAACTGGCTCAGCCGATCGACGAGAAAAGCAAAAAAGAAATCAAGCAAGTCGCCACCATCGCAGGTAACAACGATCCGTCAATCGGCGACGTTCTTGCTGAGGCTTTCCTCAAGGTCGGCAAAGACGGTGTGATCACGGTTGAAGAAGGTCGCGGTAGCGAAACTTCAGTCGACGTTGTCGAAGGCATGCAGTTCGATCGCGGTTACCTTTCACCGCACTTCGTCACCAATCAGGACGACGTGACGGTTGAACTTGAAAACCCATACGTTCTGATCTACGAAGAAAAGATCTCATCCAACAAGGCGTTGATTCCGCTGCTTGAAGAAGTCAGTAAATCAAAGAAGCCGCTTCTCATCATCGCCGAAGACGTCGAGGGCGAAGCTCTGGCAACATTGGTTGTCAACAAGATGCGTGGCATCCTTCAAGTCTGTGCCGTCAAGGCACCCGGCTACGGCGATCGCCGCAAAGCCATCATGGGTGATCTTGGCGTTCTAACAGGCGGACAGGTGATCTTCAAAGATCTTGGCATCGACCTCGAAGGCGTTCAGCTCAAGGATCTTGGCCGCGTTAAGAAAGTCAAAATCACTTCCGAAGAAACAATCTTCGTCGGTGGCGGTGGCAAGAAAGCCGATATCGAAGGCCGAGTCGCTCAGATCAAACGCGAAATCGAAGGAACTGATAGCGATTACGATCGCGAAAAGTTGCAAGAGCGTTTGGCTAAACTTGCCGGTGGTGTTGCTCAGATCAACGTTGGTGCGATCACCGAAACCGAAATGAAGGAACGCAAGGACTTGCTCGAAGACGCCAAATCGGCGACCGCAGCAGCACTTGCTGAAGGCATCGTGCCTGGTGGCGGAATCGCGTTGCTACGAGCTGAAAAGGCTTTGAAGAAAGTCAAAGATCTCATCGGTGACGAAGAAGCTGGCGTTCGGATCATCAAGAAAGTCCTTGAGTATCCACTTCGCTGCATCGCCGAGAATGCTGGCTACGATGGCGGTGTTGTCGTCAATCGTGTTCGCGGAATGAAGGGAGCCTCCGAAGGCTTCAACGCTGACTCAGGCGAGTACGGCGACTTGATTTCTGACGGCGTCATCGACCCAGCCAAAGTCGTCAAGACAGCGCTCAAGAACGCGGCCAGCGTGGCTTGCCTGCTTCTAACCACTGAATCGCTTGTCGCTGAAATTCCAGTCGAGGAAGAAGAAGGTGGCGATCACCATCACGACCACGGAATGGGCGGTGGCATGCCAGGTATGGGCGGAATGGGCATGGGTGGCATGGGTGGCATGGGAATGCCCGGCATGATGTAAACCAATCTTCGTAGCACGGGCACTCCTGCCCGTGGCAGCGCAGACGGTAGTGACGGGCAAGAGTGCCCGTCCTACGACAAATTTAACTTCAAACAAAAAACAACTATCAGCTCAACACCGTTTAACAAAACGTTGCGCTGAACCAAAAAACAAGGAATCAATCATGGCTAAAAACCCTCCAATCCGTCCGCTTGATGATCGTGTTGTTGTCGAGCCAATGGCTGCTGAAGAAACAACTGCTGGTGGAATCGTTCTCCCCGATGCAGCTCAGGAAAAACCACAGCGCGGCACAGTCGTCGCCGTTGGACCTGGCAAGCTTCTTGATAGTGGCGAGCGTGGCGAACTTTCTGTCACCGTTGGCGACGAAGTCATCTACGGCAAGTACGGCGGAACTGAAATCGAAGTCGATGGTCGCGACGTCAAGATTCTTCGTGAGTCTGACATCCTTGCCAAAGTCGTCTAAGCGATTGGTTTATTCACCCACAAAATTTGAGACTCGTCTCGAATCCCAATAAAGGAACATTCAAATGGCTAAACAATTGCTATTCGACGATCACGCTCGAGCTCGCATGCTCAAGGGGATCGACACATTGGCCGACGCGGTTGCTGTCACCATGGGGCCAACTGGCCGCAACGTGATCATCAACAAGTCGTTCGGTGGACCAACAGTCACCAAAGACGGCGTAACGGTTGCCAAAGAAATCGAACTTGAAGATCGCTTCGAAAACATGGGCGCCAAGCTCGTCGTCGAAGTCGCTCAGAAAACTTCGGATCTGGCTGGCGACGGAACAACTACAGCCACCGTTTTGGCGCGGGCGATCTTCAAAGAAGGTCTTCGCAACATCGTGGCTGGCTCCAATCCAACGGCCGTTCGCCGCGGAATCGACAAAGCCGTCAACGCTGCCGTTGAGCAACTTCAGTCGATGTCGAAAAAGGTTTCCAACATCGCAGAAGTCGCCAACGTCGGTGCGATCAGCGCCAACAACGACATGGTCATCGGCGAGCTGTTGGCCGATGCACTTGACCACGTCGGTCAGGACGGCGTCATCACGGTTGAAGAAGGCAAAACTGCCGACACAACCGTTGAGTACGTTGACGGTATGCAGTTCGACAAAGGCTACATTTCGCCTTATTTCATCTCCAACCCTACGGACATGAACTGCGAGATGGAAAACGCTCACGTTCTAATTTTCGAAAAGAAGATCAGCAACATTCGTGACCTGGTTCCCGTGCTTGAAAAAGTCGGTGGAACTGGTGCTCCGCTGTTGATCATCGCTGAAGACGTTGACGCTGAGGCGTTGACACTATTGGTTGTCAACAAACTTCGTGGCACACTCAACGTTTGTGCGGTCAAGGCTCCTGGCTTTGGAGATCGCCGCAAGGCAATGCTTGGCGACATCGCGACATTGACTGGCGGAACGCTGATCAGTGAGGATCTTGGAATTCAACTTGAGAAAGTTGAAATGAGCCACCTCGGAACAGCCAAGAAACTTGTTGTCGACAAAGGCAGCACGACAATCGTCGAAGGTGCCGGCAAGAAAGCCGACGTCAAGGGTCGAATCGACCAGATCAAAAAGCAGATCGAACAGTCGGACAGCGAGTACGACAAAGAGAAATTGCAAGAGCGGTTGGCCAAGCTTGCGGGCGGCGTTGCCGTGATCAGCGTTGGTGCTGAAACCGAAGCCGACATGAAGCAGAAGAAAGCTCGTGTCGAAGACGCTTTGCACGCGACTCGTGCTGCAATCGAAGAAGGTATCCTTCCCGGTGGCGGCGTGGCACTGCTTCGCTGCAAGGACGCCGTCGTTGCAGCTCGCAAATCGGCCAAAGGCGACGAGAAAGTTGGTGTCGACATTGTCGCCGCAGCTCTCGACGCTCCGATTCGCCAGATCGCCAACAACGGTGGCATCGACGGCTCGGTCGTGGCAGACATCGTGGCTGGCAAGTCAAACAACCAGGGCTTCAACGCATTCACCGGTGAGTACACCGACATGCTTAAAGCCGGCGTAATTGATCCGGTTAAAGTCGTTCGCACAGCGCTTGCCAACGCAGCCAGCATTGCCGGCTTGCTACTGACGACCGATGCGATGGTTTCAAATTTTGACGACGACGACAAACTCAAGCGTCGCGTTGAAGGTGCAATCAACTAGGCACTGTCTGACAGTTCCATTTTGAACTAGCGGCAAGGCATAGTAGCACGGCTCTCCGAGCCGTGAAATGAATCCGGTCTCGGCTCTGAGAGCCGAGCTACTTTCTTGTATACAACGGGCCACTTATTGAAGTGGTCCGTTTTTTCGAAATTAGTAAAACTGACACTTCAAGACTGACATATCCAACAAGCAGCACGAGGCCGCTTGTGATCTTCAATGGAAACCCAAATGTCAAAACGCGACTACTACGAAGTGCTCGGCGTCAATCGCGATTCAGCTGAACGCGACATCGCCAAGGCTTACCGTAAGCTCGCGGTAAAGTATCATCCCGACAGCAATCCGGGCGACGAAGAAGCGAGCAAGAACTTCAAGGAAGCCGCCGAGGCCTACGAAGTTCTCAGTGATCAAAACAAGCGCTCGCGCTACGACCGTTACGGGCATGCTGGAGTCGACGGCCAGTCCAGCCAGTTTGGCAACGCCGAAGACATCTTTGCTGCGTTCGGCGAAATTTTCGGTGGCGGTGGCGGCGGAGGAATGTTTGGCGACCTGTTCGGTGGTGGCGGAAGACGCAATCGTCGCGGCTCCGACGTTCGCGCTGACGTAACATTGACGCTTGAAGAAGCCGCTGCCGGCGTTAACAAAACACTCAAATTTGACCGACGTCACAACTGCGAAACTTGCGATGGCTCGGGCAGTCGACCGGGAAGCGAAGTCGCCGGTTGTCAGCAGTGCGGCGGTCGCGGACAAGTCCTCCAATCAGCCGGAATCTTGCGAGTCCAAACGACGTGCCCTGTTTGTCGTGGCGCCGGAAAGATAATCGTTGACCCTTGTGTCGATTGTCGTGGCCAAGGTCAAGTCGCCAAGACTGTCGAACTGGATGTTTCAATTCCAGCCGGCGTCGACGAAGGGATGCGAGTCCGACTTTCGGGCGAAGGCGAACCCAGCCCCGACGGCGGTCCCAACGGAGACTGTTACGCCTTCATCTCCGTACGCCGGCACAAACTGTTTCACCGGGATGGTAACAACCTGATTTTGCAGCTACCGATTTCCTATACCCAGGCGGCGCTTGGCGCGGAAATCCAAGTCCCAACGCTCGACGGGCCAGACAAGCTCAAGATCCCACGTGGAACCCAGTCGGGCGAGGTCTTCAAACTCCAAAGCCGTGGGATGCCCAACCCCCAAGGCGGACAGACCGGCGATTTGCTCGTTCAGACGTTCATTGAAACCCCCAAGAAGATCTCTATCGAACAAGAAGAACTGCTTAGGCAATTAGCCGAGCTGGAACAAATAGAAGTTCTCCCAGAACGAAAGAACTTCTTGAGACGACTAACTGAATACTTTGCCGCGTCGGAGAGTTAGGCAATAGCAGCACGCCTCTCCGAAGCGTGAAGATCGTCATTGCGACTCCAAATACGCCCCAGCCCAAACGTAGCACACTAGTAAAACAAATCAGATGCCATGAACACGGAACCTCAACAACCAGACCTACCCGAAGACAACACCGGAACTCCCGCGTTCGATTTCGAAAACGCTTCCGACATCGAGCCCGCAACTCAGTCGGACCTTGAGGCACTCGACGCGACTTATGCTGAGGCAGGCGAAGAAGGCGGAACACCAGCAGAGCAGGGGGAGCTCACAATTGAGTCGCTTCAAATGCAACTTGCTGAAGCCGAGAAACGAGTTCTAATCGCTCACGCGGACCTGGAAAACTTTCGCCGCCGCAACCGACGCGACATGCAAGACCAGCTCAAGTACGCTTCGCTCAAAGTAATGCATGACGTACTTGAGTCGGTCGACAACTTGCATCGGGCGGTTGAATCGTATGAGACAGACGCAAACGGAGATGGCTTGGTCGAAGGTGTCAAGATGGTCGCTCAGCAGATCAACTACTCCCTCGAAACACATGGCTGCAAACGAATCGAAGCCGTCGGCCAGCCGTTCGATCCCAACCAACACCAAGCCCTGCAGATGCAAGCCAGTGACGAGTATGACGCCAACGTTGTGATGCAGGACTTGCGCCCCGGGTTCATGCTTCACGATCGCGTGATCCGACCTTCACAGGTTTTTGTTTCGACTGGGCCGGCCAAGGAATAAACATGCCAACTTACGACTACATCTGCGATGCTTGTGAACATGCTTGGGAATTGTTTCAACGCATCACTGAGGATCCCGTGAAGAAATGCCCTGAGTGTGGCAAGAAGAAAGCGGTTCGTCAGTTTGGAACCGGAGCTGCGATCATGTTCAAGGGAAGCGGTTTCTACGAGACCGATTACCGCAGCGAATCTTACAAGAAGTCAGCCAAAGCCGACAAATCAGCCAAGTCTGAATCGTCGGACAAAAAATCTGATTCTTCCAAATCCGACACCTCTTCAAAATCTGAATCATCAAGCAGTTCAGACTCGTCGAGCAAATCAAAATCCTCAAAGAAAAAGAAAGACTGAGACTCGAGGCTCTTTCTCCAGAGTGTTTTTTTGACAGGATGAACATGATTGACATGATGCGCGCAAC
>CALJOA010000111.1 GCA_937981585.1 uncultured Pirellulaceae bacterium
GAGCTTCGCCCTCCCCAGAAACCTAACAACCGTTACTCCCGCGCAGGCGGGCCCGACGAGTTACCATTAGGCAGCAAAGAAAAGCTCCCCAGCTGAATTCGCGCCGTCCAACCAAAGTAACGCCGTCCAACTACTTACCTAGCGTCACCGTAACGCAAGTTCCTTTGCCGAGTGTCGACTCAAACTCAACCGAACCACCTAACCGCCGGACAACATTCATTGCCAGAAAAACGCCCAATCCCATTCCTTTGCCAGGTGCTTTGGTGGTGTAGAACGGCTCGCTGACGCGCTCCAATTGATCGGGCGACATCCCTTGGCCTTGATCGCGGATCTTCCATTGCCATGTGTTGAGCGAGGGGGACTGCGGGACAATGTCAACCGTGACGGGGCCTGCGTTGGGATCCGAATCGATCGCGTTCTGAACCAGCCCGCGCATTGCCTGGCTCAGTCCTACCAGTGGAACGCTAAGCGTCTCATTTTTCGCGGCTGTGGGAATGTTGAGCGTTACTCGATCGCCTCCAGTCAATCCTTCAATCATCGCTTGGGAGATTGCTTCGACTGTAACCGGTTTGACCTGTTCACCGATCGCTTCACCGGCGTGGCTGGCCATCGTATCGAGAATTTTGCGACACCGATCGAGTTGGCTTCGAATTAAATGCACGTCTTCGACGACGTCTTGGGCGCCTGGGAAATCGGGTGGGTGTTGCTCGAATGCCTTCTCGACATCGCGGGCGACGATCGCAATCGTGCTCAGCGGCGTTGCCAGTTCATGAGCCGTTCCGGCGGCGAGTGTGCCGAGGGCTTCGACTTTGTCGCTGCTGGCCTGGAGCGCCTGGGCTCGGCGGATTTCTTGTTGTTGCATTGCCAGTTCGTCCGTCAGGCGTGTCATGAAATAAACGATCACGCTGGCGCAAGTCGCAAACGCAACCAGCAGCCCGATATGCTGAAGCGAAACGTTTTGGAGGCTTCGAATCGTTTCCAGGCCAACACCGAGCTTGTCCAACTCATGGTGCTCAAACATTAACGCCGTAAAGCAAACGATCGTCAACAAGTTAATTGCCCACGCCCACCTTCGGTTAAGCATCAAAGCACAAAGGCTAAGGTTAACGAAAAAGAACAGACAGAAAGGATTGTTTGGCCCCCCAGACGTGAACAACAGCGTCGTCAGCGACAGCATATCCATCACCAAAACCAATCCGAGAATCAGATTCCAAGGAAGAGGCGATACGGGGTACTTCCCGTCATAAGCGAGCCGGTCGTCAATCTGTTTCCAACGGCGGAACCAAACCGTGAGGAACAGATTGGAAGCCGCGGTAAGCAAAATCACGGTAGCCATTGCCCAAGCCATCGGAATTTGAATACGAAACAGAAAAACGGCGCCAACAATAGTGGCAAGTTGTCCGATCACGGCGACCCAACGAAGCTTTACCAGCCACCGCGCGTTGAGGTAGTGATTGGTCAGATACTGACTGGCGGCTGAAGTTCGATTGTTGGTCAGATTGGACATTGGCTCTTTGGTTAATTTTGCCCTTTGAAAAGGCGATCAACAGTTATATTAGACGCTTGCCACCAAATTGAACTGCCCAATCGCATGGATTGGTCTCAGTTGACAGGATTCGTTTCAACGATCTACTTTTGTTCCAAATGAAAAGCGCTTCACCAGACAAAGACGTATTCCAGACTGGGCCAACGGATCAGTTTGATCTGCGGCGGACGCGGGAGGAACAAGCTGCGCCCAAAATGTCTCATCGCAGTTTGACGTGGCTTCTTTCGCTGATGTGTTTGGTGCCGGTGATAACGATTCTGGCACTTTGGCAGTACCTTCCCCAAGTTTACGAAGGTCAGTTAAAAGCAGAGGTCTACGCCCAAGGGCTTCCGCCCAAAGAATACTATTCTACCGAGTACCACAAACGGTTGCCGGTCAGTGATGGTGTGCTGGTTCTGAAAAACATCAGCGACGTTGATTGGACGCATTTGAATGTTCAAGTTAACGGCAATTACCAGATCTACGATCGAGAAACGATTCCGGCGGGACGCCAACGCGAATACATTCTTGGGAAGTTCCTCAATCGAACCGGAGCAAAATTTCAACTCCAGTACAACGAACTCAATCGTGTCCGAGTTTATGCTCGGCGACCGACCAAAGATCGGGCGACGTTCGAACACAAGTTCGAAACTCATACGGAAATTGAAACCAATTGGTGGCAAGTCGTGGCGCTGCTCGGCACGTTTACGTTGTTGTTGGGGATTGCGTCCGTCGTGTTTTCAAAGCTCTATGCGGCGTCCAAGGCAGAGAGTCGAGCCAAAGAGATGGCTCAAAAGAGTTCTTAAAAGCCGATCTGATCGCTTCGTTTTCCAATGATTGGACGGTGTTGTTGATTTGTTTGGCTTCGAAATTGCCTTTTTCCTTGTCTAGGAATCCCGAATCGCCAACAATTTGGATAACTGCGTTTTGGTTTACTCTGTCGCCTCTCTTGTAATTCGTCGTTTTTCGTTCGATACGATTGGCCTCCACTTCCAACGGTACCGACCATGATCAAGATCCTGGTAGTCGAAGATTCAGCGGTGGATCGAGAGTTGATCGGTGGATTGTTAGGCAAGCAGTCAGCCTGGGACGTTGAGTTTGCAAGTGACGGACAGGAGGCTTTGGCCCGTCTGATTTCGGATCAGTCATCCGATTCCACGATTGAACCAGAAGTCATCATTACGGATATGCAAATGCCCAACATGGATGGTTTGCAATTAGTCAGACGACTAAGAGAAACTCATTCTGCGATTCCTGTTGTGCTGGTGACGTCCCACGGAAGCGAAGCGATCGCGTTGGAGGCGTTGCGGTCTGGTGCGACCAGCTACACACCCAAGGCGATGATGAAATCGCATTTGGTAAGCACGATCAATCAGGTTCTTGAGATGGCCAAGTGCATGCGCTACACGCATGACACCGAGGCGATGCCAGTTCCCAAGCAAATCGCATTTGTGCTTGAGAATGATTCCAGCCTCATTGGCGCGACGATCGAACATCTGCAACAGAATCTGCCAAGCTGGTCTGATCGGGATCGGTTGCAAATTGGAATGGCGATGGACGAGGCGCTGGTCAATGCGATGCATCACGGCAATCTGGAGGTCGATTCAAAACTCCGTGAGTCAGAGAATGAGCACGGTTACTACGATTTGATCAGGGCCCGAAAAGACAAGTCGCCGTTTTGTCATCGCCGAGTACGCGTGCAGGCAGAGTTTTCGGATCAGCATATCTGTGTTCAGATTTCAGACGACGGTCAGGGTTTTGATCACACCAGCATTCCTGATCCGACGGCCAAGGAGAACCTCCACAACATTAGTGGGCGAGGCTTGTTTCTGATCCGTTCATTTATGGATCAGGTCGCACACAACCTAGCCGGGAATCAGATCACGATGACGAAACTACGCGGGCAAAGCTAACCGTCGCGGTTCGTTCTCAATCCGTATTGCACAAGCAGGCTTCAATTCACAAATGTTTGCCTTGGTAATTGGAAATCCGACGCATGAGCGAGGGAGCGTTGAAATTGACTCCGCCCTCGCTTACGCGTCGGGTTACCATTAAGTGCCAAAGTGGCGTTGTCCAACTAAACCGTTCTGGCTTCATTCTCAATTGGTATTGCCCTTCTACATTCGTGCAGACCGCTTTATATTCAGCGGCTAACATTCCCGCCACATTGTGCACGAACCGACTTAAACCGACTTAAACCGACGTAGACCGTCGAACGAAAACATGAAGTATTCGTTTACGCTTTTGATTGCCCTGATGGCCAGTTGGCTTCTCTGGTCAGGACATTTCCCCGACAACTACTTCGTCCTGTTGTTGGGTGTGGTTTCAGTCCTGCTTTGCTTGTGGATTTGTATCCGCATGAAGATCGTTGACGAAGAAGGCGCGCCGCTGGAGCTTGGGATGTTTCGCCTGATCTTCCTCTACGTCCCCTACCTGATCAAAGAGATCATCGTTTCCAACATCGAAGTCACCAAGATCATTCTTGCGCCCAAACTGGAACTGCAACGAAACTTGATCGAAGTCGGCGCCCATCAGAAAACAGAGATCGGTCGAGTCGTGATGGCCAACTCGATCACTCTGACGCCCGGAACGGTTTCGGTCAGCATGGAAAACGATCGTATTCTGGTGCACTGTCTTTCATTCGAAGGCGCCGAAGACGATCTCTCGGGAGACATGGATCGTCGAGTTTGCAGTTTGGAGGGTAAGTCCAATGCCGATTGACCACCCTGCTCTGCTGGTAGCAGCCATCGCGATTCTGGTTACGATGACGCTGGCCTTAATTCGTGCAATGCTCGGACCGACGATTTTCGATCGTGTCTTGGCCCTTAATATGTTTGGCACCAAAACGGTGCTGTTGATCTGTGTGGTCGGTTTCCTGACCGGGCGGACTGACTTTCTCGATCTGGCGCTGCTTTATAGCTTGATGAATTTCATCGGAATGGTTGCTCTACTTCGCTTTTCCGAGTACGGCACGTTTGGCGATGACGAAGAACACAAGTCGCTGGTTGAAAGCTGGAAAAATTCGCCGGAGGTCAACGGATGATTGTCTTGGATATTCTGGTTTGGATTTTCTTGATTACCGGATCCTTTTTCGCGATCGTTGGCGGGATTGGAATCATTCGCTTGCCCGAGTTCTTTTCACGGCTTCACGGCGGCGGGATTACTGATACGCTCGGAGCCGGCTTGATTATGGTTGGCCTGTTGATTCATGGAATTGAGGGGGTTTTTAACGGACCCGAAACCGAAATTGTCGATCATCTTTTGACGGCGTTTAAGTTGCTGATGATTTTGTTTTTTCTGACCGTTACCAGTCCAACAGCGTGTCACGCGTTGGCCAAGTCTGCGTTGACTCAGGGCCTCAAGCCGGTCCTTGAAATCAATACCGTTGAATCAAATAAGGAATAGTAGCGCCTAACGATGTTGAACATGAACCTGATCGTTATCCCGATACTTCTGTTGCTCGCGGCAACGGCGGTTACTGTTGCGCGGATTCGCAACTTGTGGGCGGCGGTGATGTTCACGGGAATCTACAGCTTCCTTGGTGCCAGTTGGATGCTGATTCTTGACGCGCCCGATGTCGCGTTCACCGAAGCCGCCGTTGGAGCCGGGATCTCGACGATTTTGATGTTGGCGACGCTTTCATTGACACCCAAAAAACGGCATCGCGATGGGCACCTTCAAAGCGACGACTTTGAAGAAAAACCGCTCAAGCACTCACCCTTTTGGCCGCTGTTGGTCGTTACGATTACCGGATGTGCGCTGGTCTACGGCACCTATGACATGCCGGCCTTCGGGGATCCCAATGCTCCGATTCAGGTTTATCCAGACCCATCGTTTGTTGCCAAATCACAGCCCGATATGCACGGGCTGCCCAACGTTGTGACCGCGGTTTTGGCCAGCTACCGAGGCTACGATACGCTGGGTGAGACCGCTGTGATTTTTACAGCCGGCATCGCGGTTTTGCTGATTCTCAGGAAGAACACTCCCGAAGATGATCGGCGAGCCAATGAACAGGAGGCGGTCTCTTGAATTCATTTCCGATCATCCGCATCGTTACCAAGATTCTTATTCCGTACATCTTGTTGTTCGCAATGTACGTTCAGTTTCATGGAGATTTTGGTCCGGGCGGGGGTTTCCAAGCTGGAGTAATTTTCGCGGCGGCGCTGATCCTTTACGGATTGGTCTACGGATTGCCGTCGCTTCAAAAAGTCGCTCCGCCACGGATCATTGAAAAACTGATCGCGCTGGGTCTGTTGCTTTACGCCGGAACTGGAATTGCGTGCATGATGATGGGTGGGAACTTTCTTGATTACGACGTGCTGACACACAACTTTCTCACCGATGTGCCCGCCGCGATCGACTTTTTGCCACCAGGTGAACATCCACGTCACTTTTTGCCACAGGGGCAACACTTGGGAATCTTCCTCGTGGAGTTGGGCGTTGGAATCACCGTGACGGCGGTCATGACGATGATCTTTTACGCGTTCGCGGGGCGGGAGCAAGTCGCATGACACTTGAAGACGCTCTCGGGCTGTACAGTTATTGGATTGTGATCTTTCTGATGATGACGGGATTTTACATCGTCATTTCAGGTAAGAACTTGATCAAAACCATTATCGGTCTCAATATTTTTCAGACTTCGGTGTTCCTGCTTTACATCACGATGGGCAAAGTCCAAGGAGGAACGGCGCCCATTCTTCGGGATGGTGGCGGACACAGTGATCATCATGGCGAAGGCCACAATCACGGAGGTGAACATGGAGAGGCGATCCATCAAGGCAGCGAACATGGCAGCGTTGTTGTCGATCACGCGGTCCAACAAGCCAGTTTTACCGAAGACGTAATTGCAACGGTCGGTGAAGCAGCAGCGCACAGCGGTGCGGAGTACCAAGGCGTTCTTTACACCAATCCACTACCAAGCGTTCTGATGCTCACCGCGATCGTGGTCGGCATTGCAACTACCGCGCTGGCTTTGGCTCTGATTGTTCGCATTCGCGAAGAATACGGGACGATTGAAGAAGACGAAATTCTGGCAATTGACAGGAAATCGGATTCGTGATCGACCAGCTACCCATTCTCTTAATCATCATACCGCTGTTCGCGGCGCCGCTATTGGTGTTGCTGGGCAGTCGTCATTTGGCGTTGCCGATTTCGCTGGCGGTCGTCTGGTCGGTGTTCGGGATCTCGGTTGCACTGCTTTGTAGAGTCATCCAGAACGGCCCGATCGGATACGAGCTGGGCGGATGGCCTTCGCCATACGGGATCGTCTATGTCATCGATTACCTCAGCAGCTTTGTGATGATGTTCGTCTCGGCGCTAGGGGCGATCGTGTTGACTTACGCGCCCCCCAGCATCAAGCAGGAAATTCCTTTCTCGAAACATTACCTGTTCTATGCGTGCTATTTGTTGTGCTTGACCGGCCTGCTGGGGATGTGCATCACGGGTGACCTGTTCAACGTGTTCGTCTTTCTCGAAATCAGCTCACTTTCCAGTTACGCCCTAATCAGTTTGGGTAAAACGCGCCGGGCACCGTTGGCGGCGCTTCACTATTTGATCTTTGGAACCATCGGTGCGACGTTCTTTCTGATTGGTATTGGCCTGCTGTATCAGATGACCGGAACGCTCAACATGGCCGACATCGGTAGGCGATTGAGTGAAGTTCGCGCTGAACGACTGCTTGCCGGGCTGACGCAATTTTCGCGAACCGAATTGGTTGCGTTTGCTTTCATGACGGTCGGGCTGAGTATCAAGATGGCGGTGTTCCCGCTGCATACCTGGTTGCCCAACGCCTACGCCTACGCTCCATCGGTGGTGACGGGCTTTATCGCGGCCACGGCAACCAAGGTTTCGGTCTACGCGTTCATTCGATTGGTCTACGGGATTTTCACTCCCAATTTTGCATTTGAAACGATGCCACTGGACACGGCGTTGATGATTTTTTCGTTGATCGGAATCTTTGTGGCCTCCGTTGCGGCGATCTATCAAACCGACGTCAAGCGATTGTTGGCTTATTCGAGTGTTGCCCAGATCGGTTACATGTTGCTCGGAATCAGTATGTCGAACGTGGATGGTCTGACCGCCGGGATTGTTCACATGTTCAATCACGCGCTCATCAAAGGCGGATTGTTCATGGTGGTGGGTTGTTTTGCGTTGCGGTTGGGTTCGGTGAAACTGGATGATCTCCGTGGTGCCGGCAAGACGATGCCGCTGACGTCGCTGGCGTGGGTGATCGGTGGGCTGGGTTTGATTGGCGTACCGATGACCGCGGGTTTCATTTCCAAATGGTTGTTGTTGACCGCCGCGCTGGAACACGACTGGTGGCCGGTGGCGGTGTTGATGTTGCTTAGTTCGCTGTTGGCTGTGGTTTATGTCTGGCGAGTTGTGGAGCTGCTTTACTTTTCCGAGCCATCCGACAAAGCCAAGCGGGCAAAAGAAGCTCCCGCGCTGATGTTGATTCCGACCTATATCGTCATCGCCGCAACGGTCGTGTTCGGATGTTGGACGGTTTACTCGGCAGGACTGGCCCAAAAGGCCGCGCTGGCGTTGTTGGCGATTACTGAATCAGGAATCGCACCGGGAGGCACGCCATGATTTCTCCCATCGCCTTTTTGAATCCGGAAAATATGATCTGGATTTCGCTGGCGCTGCCGCTGTTGGCGGTTGTGTTGATCTTCCTGTTCGGAAAGATGCCCAACATTCGAGAAGCCTGCACGATTGGCATTTCGGTGGTTCTGTTTGGCGTGATTTGCTCGCTTGCCAGCCACGTGTTTGCGGGCGAGCGGCCGACGTGGCGGCTGAGCGAAATGTTGCCGGGTTTCGAGATTGCGTTCACGGTTGAGCCGCTGGGGATGTTGTTTGCGCTGGTCGCGTCCGGGCTCTGGATTTTGACCACGATCTATGCGATCGGTTACATGCGTGGTCATCATGAAATCAATCAAACGCGATTCTTCGCTTGCTTTGCCATCGCGATCTTCGCAGCACTGTCGGCTGCGTTTGCCAAGAACCTATTCACGCTGTTTGTCGCATACGAAGTCATGACGGTGTCGACCTATCCGCTGGTGACGCATCATGGCAACGAAGAAGCCAAGCAAGGCGGACGAGTCTACCTGGGAATTCTGTTGGGCACCTCGGTTGCGTTTTTCATGTTGGCGATTGCCTGGACCTGGAGCGTTGCCGGGACGTTGGACTTCACGCCCGGCGGGATTCTCACTCAGGCGTCACTCGACGGAAAAATCACCAATATGCAGCTTTCGATTTTGCTGGGACTGTTTGCGTTTGGAATCGGCAAAGCCGCGCTAATGCCGTTTCATCGTTGGTTGCCCGCGGCGATGGTTGCCCCAACGCCCGTTAGTGCGTTGTTGCATGCGGTCGCGGTGGTGAAAGTTGGCGTATTCTCGATTCTGAAAGTCGTTGTTTACATCTTTGGGATCGATTTGATTGGTGGTACCCACCTCGATGTTACAAACCAGACCGGGATGAGCGATTGGCTTTGCTATCTGGCGGGAGCTTCGATTTTGTTGGCTTCGTTGGTCGCGATGACGAAAGACAACCTTAAAGCCCGATTGGCTTATTCGACGATCAGCCAGTTGTCTTACATTACACTCGGCGCGGCGCTGGCGACGACCGACAGTGTCATCGGCGGCGGGATGCACATCGCGATGCACGCGGTTGGCAAGATCACTTTGTTTTTCTGTGCCGGTGCGATCTATGTTGGAGCTCACAAGAAGAACATCAGCGACATGCGCGGGCTTGGTCGAGCGATGCCGTTTACGATGGGCGCGTTTTTGATCGCTTCGTTGTGCATTATTGGTATTCCGCCAGGCGGCGGGGCGTGGAGCAAGATGTTCCTCGCAATCGGCGCGGCTGAGCGAGGTCACAGCTTTTTGATTGCTGCTTTGATGATCAGTTCGCTGCTCAATATCGCTTACCTGGTCCCGATTCCGATCCTTAGCTTTATGACTCCCAAGGGTCAGGAGCCGTTGAAATACAAAGAGGCGCCGCTGATGTGCGTTGTTCCGCTGTGTATCACAGCCGTTGGAAGCGTGGCTTTGTTCTTTTTTGCCGACCAGATTTACGCTTGGCTGCTACCGATCACAACAATCAGTGGTAACTAATATGAAACCTGAAAACGAACCGGAAGATTTCTTCGACAAGCCGCAAAATGTGAAGCTCATCTTGCGCGTCTTCTACGTTCTCAGTGCGCTGTTGGTGATCATGGATTTCATTTTTGAGCGACATCCGCATGATCCGCATCCTTGGGAAATGGTCCCCGGGTTTTACGCCCTCTACGGATTCGTGGCTTGCGTGACCCTGGTTCTAATCGCAACTCAGATGCGCAAGCTCTTGATGCGCGACGAGAACTACTACGACGCAGACAAAACAGACGACGGAGAATTCCCACGGGAAATTAAGGGGGATCAACATGCCCACTAATTTGCCTCCTTTCCTAATTTTTTACATTGCGGCGCTCCTGGTTCTGCTAGTCAAAGGCAAGTTGCGAACGGTGCTCTTGATAGCCGCGCCGATCCTCAGTTTCGCGTCCTTGTTTTTACTGGATCACGGGTACACATCGCAGCTGGAATTTTTTGGCTATAGCCTGACTCCGGTTCGGGTCGACGAGCTAAGCATGCTGTTTGGCTACCTGTTCCACATTGCCGGATTCATCGCGATTGTCTTTTCGTTGCATGTAAAAGACACAGGGCAGCACGTGGCTGGGCTTTCGTACGCTGGAAGTGCGATTGGAGCCGTGTTTGCGGGCGACCTGATCACGCTGTTCGTGTTTTGGGAATTGCTGGCGATTACTTCCGTCTACCTGATCTGGGCTCGCGGAACTGAACGTGCGATTGCTGCTGGCCTGAGGTATCTGATCATCCAAGTCGGATCGGGCGTGTTGTTGTTGGCCGGAACGGTCCTCCACGTGCAGCAAACGGGCTCCATCGAATTCAACTTCATTGGCATGGAAGGCGGTCTGTCGTCCTGGTTGATCCTTCTTGCGTTTGGAATCAAATCGGCGTTTCCGTTTTTCCACAATTGGTTGACCGACGCGTATCCAGAAGCAACACCCACGGGAACAGTTTTTCTGAGCGCGATGACGACCAAGGTTGCGGTTTGCATGCTCGCGCGTGGATTTCCTGGCACTGAGATGCTGATTTACGTCGGTTGCGCGATGGCGGTCTTCCCAATTTTCTTCGCGGTGATCGAAAACGATTTGCGCCGTGTGTTGGCATATAGCATGATCAACCAGATTGGGTTCATGGTCGTTGGTGTTGGAATTGGAACGGATCTTGCCGTTAACGGCGCCGTGGCTCATGCGTTCAATGACGTGATCTTCAAAGGCCTATTGATGATGACGATGGGCGCCGTGCTGCATCAAACTGGAAAGATCAACGGTTCGGAGTTGGGCGGGCTGTACAAAAGTATGCCGTACACGACGATCCTATGTATTGTGGGTGCTGCATCGATATCCGCGTTTCCGCTTTTCAGCGGTTTTGTCAGCAAAGCGATGGTGATGTCGGCTTTATTGCACGAAGGCTACAACGTCGTTTGGCTGTTTATGCTGTTCTCGGCGGCTGGAGTATTTCATCATGCCGGGATCAAGATTCCATTCTTTGCGTTCTTTGCGCACGATTCGGGAATCCGCGTGTCCAAGCCGCCGATCAACATGTTGATTGCGATGTCAATTGCCGCGGCCCTGTGCATCGGCATCGGCTGTTTTCCAAGTGTGCTCTACGGATTGCTGCCGCGAGGCGATGTGGACTACCATCCGTATGACTACACTCACATTGTGACACAGTTGCAGTTGTTGTTCTTTTCAGCAGGCGCGTTTGTTTGGCTGAACTTGAATGGTCTTTATCCGCCTGAACTTCGATCGACCAACCTTGATGTGGAATGGATTTATCGAAAAGCGATTCCGTGGTTGGTTGGAGGTGCCGGTACCGCGTTCGCATTTGTCGACAACGGTGTGCGACGAGGCTGTCTGGCAATGCTATTTGGGATCGGGGACCGATTGAAGAAAGCGTTTGGCGAGAAAGGCGTGATGGGAGGCACTTGGTCTACCAGCGTTATGGCTTTTTGGACCGCGATTCTGTTGGGCGTGTTCTTGATGCTGTACTATTTTTGAAGTGTAGAATTTGGCAGATCCAATCCCGGTGTCACTTGGATCGCCGCGCGATTTAATATCTACTCTACAAAAGGTTGAGCAAGAGTCGCAGCGACTTGCCCGACATCTAAGAGACGGGTTAGAGTACCACTGCCAACCAGTTCGAACGATCAAGACAAATCTCGATGGATGTCTTTCCTTTTGACTACGTTCCGATCCCGCCAACGACGTGGGCTTACCTCTCGTCGTTCTTGATGCTTGCGCTATTCTTCAAGTTCAATCGGTTCTGGAGTTTTCGAAACCTGGATCTGATCCTGATCATGCTTCTTGCCCCCGGTCTGTTGATGATCGACGCAGGTCAACGAAACGTTGCCGAACTGAGAAAAGGGACTGCCGAATCGCAGTTCGAGCAGGTGGTAGACGACCAGAGCAGCGGCGAAACGGATTCGGCAGACGTTACGGGCGATAAGGGCAACAAAACGGATGCCTCCGCCGAAGGCGAAACTGAATCTGATTCAGATGTCGCAGACGAAGCCTCGAATTTGACAGATAAGGATCTCAGTACGCCCGGTCATCGTTGGCAGCGATGGGGTTACTACTGGTTGTTCATTGTCGGTGGTGCGCTTGTGATTAGGTTCCTGATCGATCCAAGCTTGAGACGCCGTCCGTTTCTGGAGCCGAACCTCTCGATCGGCGGGCTTGTTTTTCTGGGTTGCGCTTTGATGGCGTTCCTGTTTGCCAATATCATCGCGGCTCAACCGACCAAAGATGATTTGATCGCGATGCAGAATGCAATCAAGATGGTGCAGCGCGAGGCGGCCGAAGAAAGCGATACGGCGCAGTTGGTCAGGCGGGGACCAGGGAACACACTGTTCAGCCTGTTTCCGATTATTCAGACGTTCAGCAGTGGAGATGATATTCTCAGTGCTGACACTACCACGATTTCGGCCGATTTGTCTCGTTACATTATCGCAGCCAAATCACTGGCGATCGGAAGTCAAGTGATGATCGTGTTGGGGCTGATTCTGTTTTGTTTTTACAACTACAACAGTTTCAACGTCGGGGTTGGTACGGCGACGGTCTATTTGATGTTGCCCTATACGGCTTTGTTTACCGGTCATGTTCTTCACGTCCTTCCTGCAGCGCTAATGATCTGGGCGATGGTCAGTTTTCGCAGACCATTGGTCGCTGGTCTGTTGGTTGGACTGGCGACTGGAGTTTCTTACTATCCGATTTTTCTGTTGCCGTTGTGGGCGAGTTTCTATTGGGAGCGCGGTAAGAGCCGGTTCATCATTGGTTTCCTGTTTGCGATCGCGATCAGCATTGGCAGCTTGGCATTCACGTCGGTTGATTTGGATGCGTTTGTCAATCAGTTGCAAACGATGTTCGGATTCTGGCGTCCGTTGATGGACGGCATGGAAGGCATTTGGGCGCTTGGTTGGAACCAGTGGTGGCGGCTGCCGATCTTGGTCGCATTTGTGTTGCTTTGTTTTTCTTTTGCGGCGTGGCCCTTTGAAAAGAATATCGGAACGCTGGTCAGCTACACCGCGGTGGTCATGATCGCAGTTCAATTTTGGCACGGATTTGGTGGCGGACTTTATATGGCTTGGTATCTTCCGCTGGTATTGCTTGCCGTTTTTCGTCCTAATCTCTCGGGGCGAGTTGCTTTGACAGAGTTGAATGAGATGACGAGAAAGCAAAAAGAGACCGCTGAAGACTTTTTGCCGGCGAGCTGAGCGATTGTAGGTCGGGCACTTCGGGCACTCTTGCCCGACTCGGTTTTACAGAATTGCTACGAAAGTTGCAGACAGGATTTACGTGATCAACAAGATGTTCTGTGATCATGTCAATCATGTTTATCCTGTCCGAAACCATTGATTCGTTCGACGGATGTTCGACATTCCAGAAAACTCACAAGACCGCATGTTCTAACGGGCAAGAGTGCTCGTTCTTCAGAATTACCGGAGCGTTCTCAGTTTGTTTGAGTTGTCCCAGCCGTTTTGCTGCTGCTCTTTACGAAGCTAAATTTTGATAGCAGTTGTTGTGGAATCAAATTGCCTGGGTGGAAAAGCAGAAGACAGAAGACAGAAGACAGAAGACAGAAGACAGAAGACAGAAGACAGGAGACAGAAGACAGGAGACAGGAGACAGGAGACAGGATTTACATGATCAACAGGATGTTGCGCGCATCTTGTCAATCATGTTTATCCTGTCGAAACCTTCCAGCCTCCCCGAGGCGTGAACGAAATTTCTGCTCACGGCTCGGAGAGCCGAGCTACTGTACCCGCGCACTCGAAACGGACCGCCAGTCGATACCTCAACCGGTTGCAACGAATGGAACGCTTGAAAGAGCTGGGCGGTTGTGCGCGAGCCAACAGCGTGGTTCAAACAGGTTGTGAGGCGATTGGCGCCGTTGAACGATTTGAAAATGCGGACTAAGCAATAAGTAGCAAAAAACTGCTGGCAAATCGAGGTTGTGTACCGATCTAGGAAAGAAAGTCATCTTTCTTTTTCGTTGACAGTCCAATGAGCTCCCGATTCTTAAAAACCCTCTTACTGGCCGCGGTGATCGTGGGTGGGATCTGGATTTTGGTTAATCGAGATCGGATTCGCCATCCGCGCGATGTGGTTAACATTCTCCAGGAGAATCTTTCGGCAACTCAGATCGGATATCAGGATTCTGGTTATGGTCAGGCTTGGCCGACGGGTCAAAACTGGAATGGGGGCCAGAATTGGAATGGCGGTTACGGGCCAAGTCAAAGTCAGGCCCTTCCATCGAATCAGTATGGTTCTGGACGGGTTGTTCAACAATCGTCACATCAGCACCAACCAAATCCTCAGTTTGTAACCAACGTGGTGCGGATTGCGTCTTTCAAGCTCAACCCGATGATTACCAGCGCACAAGATCAGCTGACGGTTGAGTTGTTGGCCGATATTTGTCGTCGCTATGACGCGATCGCTTTTCAAGAGATCGGCGGCGCTGATAACACTTGGCTTGCTAGGTTGACCGATCGTATGAACGCGATGGGTGCCCAGGGAACCGCAGCAGCTGCAGCGACTCAACCAGCAAACGCGGTGAAAAAGACTGACTATTTTTATGTTTCGGATCGAGAACATAATCGCGGTAAAGCGACCCAGTCGGCGATCGTTTTCAACCGGGCGACGTTGGAACTGGATCAATCCCAATGGTACACCGTCAATGACCCAGACAATTTACTTTCCCGCGAGCCAATTGTGGCTTGGTTTCGCGCCCGTGGGCCTGCGGCAGAACAAGCGTTGACCTTCACGTTAGTGAACTTGAAGATCGATGCCGATCAACCGGAGCAGGAACTGGCTCATCTGGGCGAATTGTTTCGAGCGATCCGAAATGACGGTCGGCACGAAGACGACGTTTTGATTGTGGGGGATTTTCACGCCGGCGACCGAGGATTGCAGCCGATTCGAAAACGGGCGGGGCTGACGTGGGTTGTTTCCAACCGACCGACCGACACCAAGCACCAATCGCAGTTCGATAACCTGGTGTTCAGCGATTCCGCGACCGTCGAGTTCACTGGTCGCGGTGGTGTGTTCGATTTTATGCGTCACTACAACTTAAGTTTGGAGCAGGCGCTCCGCGTTTCGGATCATATGCCGGTCTGGGCCGAGTTCTCGATTTTCGAAGGCGTCGCGCCCAAAGCCCCGATGGTCGAAGGAACCCCTGGCCGGGTCGCTGAGGGCACAGCTCTTCCGCAGTTATAGTTCAAGCCGATTGCAGCATCGACTCGAATTCAACCGCGATTTCCGAATTATCAAACCAACCGGTGAGCTGAGTCTGGGGTGAGGTTGAATTTGAATCGTCATTGTTGAATAGGTTATCGATCGAAAACAAGATTCGGTTTCTGCGCAGCCCATCGACCCCAGAAATTTTCAGTTCAAATTCTGGATCGACCTCGTTCAATGAATCGGCAAGCGTAGAAGATCGTGCGCCAGTTGGCTCAGCAGCCAGAACTACCGTTGGCTGTTCATATGATTGAAGATACTTCAACAGCGAAGCCTCTTCTGCAAACTCGACGACTTGAAACCCTTTTTCGGTCAGCAGTTTGGTCAGGCGATCTCGCATCGGCGGATCGCTGGCGATGATGGCAGCGGTTGGCGAGACCGGTTTGGCCGAGACACGGTACTTCGTTCCCGCCTCGCGAACCGAAGCGGTTCTTGTTTCGATTTGAGATTGCCCGTTGACCGCCAGTTCTAGCTCTTCGAGACACTGCAGCGCATTTTCCATTGCCGTTTCGGCGTTACCATTCAATTGTTGCTTCAATTGATTCATGGCCAGATGAATCGCCAGATTGGCTGCGTCGAGGCATTGCTGAACCTGGGACCGATTTCCATCGAACGACTCGGCGGAAGCCGTTGTGCCGTTTGTTGTATAGCCCGTTTCATTTCCATACGTTGAGGTTTCGAATTGATCGAGTTCGCCTCGGACGATTCGAATCTCATCAGGTGCGTCAATTCCCAAGCGAACTGTTTTTCCCTGCACCCGGG
This sequence comes from uncultured Pirellulaceae bacterium, assembly GCA_937981585.1. Taxonomy (GTDB): domain Bacteria; phylum Planctomycetota; class Planctomycetia; order Pirellulales; family Pirellulaceae; genus Mariniblastus. Next base: position 16,146 of record CALJOA010000111.1, read on the forward strand.
TGACTTCAACGGTGATTCCCAGCGTAGGGAATAGAACTTTCTCGGCTTCGCGGCGTGATAGAACAAGCATCACGGATTCCTTTCCAAAAGGATTGGCTGGCTCCCGACAAATTGGTAACCGGGCCTCAATTCATGAGATGGCATCTTGCCAACATTGCACTCAAAGAATCTTTTTGGGCACACAGTGCCATTATGGTTTTCTGTTTGTTTGTCTTCGTCAACCCGAGATACTGTACTTATTTACAGTATTAGTCAATTTGGAGTTTTGGCCGGTTCACCCATTTGCCTAAACCCCCATGTCTAACTAGCGTCTAATGCTTAAGATGCTTGGCTGGATAAACTGAGCACAGTTGGCGTCGCCTTGTTCAAGCCTCGAGATCCAAGTGCTAGTTCCTTTTATTGGATTCGTAGAGTAGCACGGCTGTCCCAGCCGTGAACAAGCAGCAAAAACACGGCTGGGACAGCCGTGCTACTCTTAACAACATCAGCCGTTTGGGCGATAAGCCACCGTTAATGACAGTTCAACCGGGGCTATCGCCCAATGGTACTTACTTTAGATTTTATAGCTGGTCAGAAACAAAAATTTAGCTCCCCCTCTCCCTGAAAATTCGGACGTGCCAGCTTGCCATTGGCAGCCAACGTAATCCGAATTTTTAGGGAGAGGGGGCTGGGGGGTG
>CALJOA010000112.1 GCA_937981585.1 uncultured Pirellulaceae bacterium
CAATTTGAGAGTGCCGTTGTGTTTTCAACTTAACAACCGCTTGATCTATTGATCGTCGCCGTCGGCTGCAGCACGATACTTTTCGACGATGTCGCGATATCGGGCAGGAAGTTTTTCCTTCACAGCGTTGTTAGCTGGGTCGCGTAGACGATCTCGCAAACGACTCCAAGGACTGGCAGGCGAATCGTCGTAAGTTTTCACGACTTTTCCATTAGAGTTGCTACTCTGTCCACCACTCTGACCTGGCTTTGTTTCGGCTTGTTCACCACCAGGCGTTGATTCGGCTTTTTCATCACTAGGCTTCTGACCAGAAGCTTGACTACTCTGTCAGGTACTGCACTCTTTTTTCTCAGCCTCTTTGATCATCTCAGTCAGCATACCAACGATCTTGTCTTGCTCTTGCTGAGTCTTCTCACCAGTTTCGATTTGCGTCAGACGCCGTCGTGAATAATCCATTCGCTGATGGACATCATCGAGCTGGCCTTCTTTGATCGACTTCAGCTGTTCGTGTTGTCGCCAAGCACTAACAAGCAGACGCTCTGGAGCATCGGGATTGTTGGCGATAAATTCTTTGAACGACTCGACGGCTTCCTTGTTTTTGAGGAGGCCGGCTTGAGCTACCGCTTTGAAGTACTGAGCACTTCCTTGATGAGCTGAGTGGTCACCCATCTCACCTATCAATTTTTCAAGCCGTGGCATCGCTTCTTCGAACCGCTCGCTGTTCATCAATGTTCGAGCTAGGTAGAAATTCGCATCGGCAGCGAGGAACTTGTCCTCTGATTCAGCCAGTGGACTGAGAAGCTCGATCGCCTGATCGGTGTTCTCGGCGTCGGAAGACTCAACCGCAGCTGAGTACTTTGGATAGATTGCAATCAAGCCATCGGTTATGCCATCTGACGATCGCTTCTTTTCGACGGATGCCTTTATCGAAGATTTCTTCTCGGTATCCAACGAGTCCATTGACTCAACATGCTTCAGGAAAGAGGTGACGACTTTGGTCACGTGGCTATCAGCAGCTGAGACGGAACACATCAGCATTGCCAACAGGCAGCTACATGTGCTTTGAATCAGGGAAGTTCGTTTCATCTGAGATCCTTTCGTAAGGTCGCAATTCGCCCAATGCGAAATAAGCAGTATATCAAGTTCTCTAATTTAAATGTCGTAAGAAAGTCTACACTTCATTACGCGTTTTGGTCGGCTATCGGCTTGATAGCATCCAATAATCGGCAAATGACAAATATTTTACTACTGAAAAAGCCGTTGAGAGGGAAGATTAAACCCCCAATCTTACTATTGGTTCTCTTTTTCCATGATGGTTTCGGTCATTTCCAGCAGTTTTTCCTGTAATTGAGCCGCTTCCAGGGCCTCTTTATCAAGTAAAGGCTCCAAGCCCTCGGGATCGCGTTGCCGCAACTCGTCAACTTTCTTGGTGCGGCGGTTCAGACGGAGCTGCTGAATTCGTAGGACTTTTAGTTCGGCTGACTTTTTAAGCAGGGGTTGGTCACCGCCGCCGCCACCGCCACCTCCACCGCCGCCTCCATTATCATCATTTTTTTGCTGCGCTTCTTTTAGTGCATCGAGCAAATCTTCGATCGTGGTTTCGATTTCTTTCTGGACCAGTTGGGTGTACTGCCCCGTCTTTTCATCCTGAAGTAAATCGGCGGCGGTTTTCAAATCTGTCCGCAAGTCCTGAACGATCTCCGGGAAGACGATACTGGTGCCATCCTCAAGCAGCAGATCATAGGCCTGCTGACCAAGCTCGCTGATCTCGATTTCGTCGTTGGAAAGCTGCAGCATCAACAACTGGTCGCGCCGGCGAAGCTTGCCAAGGTTGGTTCGTTTGTCATCCAGTTCGATCGTCATGACATTGGTTACCGTCTGCCGTTCGAGCATCTGCTTGAAACGACCTTCCAGCCGAGCTAACTTTTCCTCGCGGGTTTCATCACGAAGCTGCGCGAGTCGGTCTTCGATTTCCTCAATCGCTTCCTCGATTTTGTTCTCGGCGATCTTCTGTTGCTTCTGCGCATTTTCAGGATCGTTCTCTTGCATTTCGTCGGAAGCCTCTTTCATCGCATCGCTGGCTTCGCCCATTTTCTCCTGACCGGGTTGCTGAGAAGGAGCAGAGTCAGCTTGTGCGCCATCTTCTTTCTTGGGCTTGGGGGCAGCTTTCATTTCCTTGACCAAGTCCATCGCCTTGTCTCTGGTCCGGCGCTGCTTTTCAGCCATTTGTTGAAGCGCTTCAGGAGGAAGCGACTCAATGCGTCGCTTTTCTTTTTCCATTTCGCCGAGCGCTTTTTTCAAAGCGTCAAGCGCGTCTTCTTGTTTACGTTTGGCTACCTCAAGTTTTCCACTTCCAAGCTTTTCTTCAGCTTGCTCCTGAGCTTGGGCGGCTTTTTCCAACGACTCCTGGCCGGGTTGAGGTGGTTGGTTCTGCTGATCGCTAGGCTTTCCGTCGCTAGGTTTGCCGTCACTAGGCTTTCCGTCGCTAGGCTTTCCGTCGCTAGGTTTGCCGTCACTAGGTTTGCCGTCGCTGGGTTTGCCGTCACTAGGTTTGCCGTCGCTGGGTTTGCCGTCGCTGGGTTTGCCATCGCTGGGCTTACCATCGCTAGGCTTGCCATCGCTAGGCTTGCCATCATTCGGTTCACCGTCTCCCGATTCACCGTCTACCGGTTCACCCTCGCCCTGTTTGGGTAGACCATCATTAGGCTTGTTGAGTCTGGACATTTCCTTCTTCAACTCTTCTGTCTTTTTACGAACTTCGAACTGCTTGTCAGCGACTTTGTCCAAGGCTCGGATACCAGCCTTGCCTTTATCCTTGGTATCTTCGATGACTTCTTTTTGCTCTTGGATCAACCCCTTGAGCTTTTTGATCTGCCCTTTGAGTTCGTCAACGGCCTTCTCTTTATTAGCAATCTTCTCCAGCTCGGTTCGTTTGACCTGTTGTTCACGGAGCACCTTTTGGAACTCGTCTTTCCATCGTTGAAGCTGTTCCTGCTCCTCCTGCTTGGTCGCTTCCATGGGCTTCTTTTGAGTCAACAGCCGAACCAGTGACTCAATGTTGTTGATCACTTCGTCCAGTAGGCCGTCGGCTTCTTGAAGTTTGTCGTCGTCGAGCAGTCGCCCAACTTCGGCCATTTTTTTGGAGATCAACTTTTCTTTGGATTGCTGATAGGCCGCGACCAACAACTCGGCTCGCTTCGGCTCTTTCTCGCGCAGCTTTTCTGCGATAACTGTGAGCTTGGTTTCCAACTCGAGCATCTTTTTCTGCACGAGACGCTGCCGAACGCCCAATTCACTGCGCTTATCGGTGTCATCTTGAGCAGTCAGAGGAACTACGCTCACGGCGATCAACAGAGATGCAAAAAGTAACGTTAGAATTCGTTTTGAAGTTTCCATTGTCGTCCTCAGTTTGGTTGAAAGACACGCCTGCATATAAGTTAACGGTTTGGCGTCTCAAATCTTAGATTGTTATGTGAAAAACTGGATTGGCCTTGCCTCTGCAAAGCCCCCAGATTCCACGATTGTGAGTGCAGGTACAACACGCTTGCTGGACATTAGATTGCTTTACTAGTTGTCGAAGATGTCCTCGCCGCCATCTTTGGGTTTCTGAGCGTCTTTGATGCCTCTCTTAAGTTCTTTTTCCTGGTCTTTGATATCGAGAAAGTCATTGATGACTTCCTGAAAGTTCTCCGAATCGTTCATTGCCGAAAGGATTCGTTTCATTTCTTCCAGAATCGCGGTTTGCACCGCCACCGTCTGGCCGACTGCCTTGTCGAGCTCGCCCTCGGTTTGAATCGCGCGTCGACAGTCATCCAAATGACGGGTTGCCATTGAGATAAGTTCCGAATCAAGTTGCCGAATCGGCTGGATGATTTTCTCATCGAATCTCGTCTCAATTCTCTGATCTGGCGCGACCGCGTTTTCGGCTTCGTCGAGCCGATTGTTTTTGACTTCGACCAGGAAGTCTTCGAATCGATTGGCAACCCGGTCGATCGCTGTCCCGACTCCTTTTTGATCTCGAACCATTTCGATCAGGCTTGCTTCCTGTTGGGCCGCGAAATCTTCTTTGGTCGTGCCTTCCTTGGGTTGCCGCGCAGCGACGGCTTGAATCTCACTCGTCAGCTCCAGTTGAATCTGGTAAGCCTGATCAAACGCCTTTCGTTGCTCGATTTCCCGGCGAAGCAAGTCTGCGCGAAGCTGGTCGTCGGACACAACTCGCAACAAAAACTCTTGCGACTTCCCAATTTTGGCTTGATTAGGGAAGTTATCAAATGCGGCGACAGAAAATTTGAAGCTTGTGCCCGGGTTGAGTTTCAGCGGCACCAAGTCCAGCACCACGTCCTCTTCGGCTGTTCGAGTTGGGGGGCCGTCTTTTTGTGCATCAAATTCTGCGATCGGAATCTCTCGCTTGCCGTTGTTATCTTCATCTCCAGCTTTCCAGTAGCAATCAAATGCAGTCGAACGCAGTCCGTACTCGTCGGTCGCTTGATACGAGGTGGGAAGCATTGCTCGAGCGGAAACCAGGCCGCTGATTCCCCATAGTTTTGCCCGCACGCGTGGTGGAGCGTCTTCCTTGATCACAATTTTGAACTTAGATCGACGCGAACTCTCGAGACCCGTAACATCGGTTAATTCAAATTCGTATTCGCCGCCCACTAGTTTTTCGTCCGCACCGGGGATGGTCAATCCAAATGAAGTGTCATCGGTCGTCTTTTCCATTGCGAACACTTCTTCACCAAGTTTCAAATTTGCACCCGAAAGTGGCTTGTTGGATTTGATGGCCAGTTGCAACTTGCTTCCGACTAAAATCGAGTGAGGGCCGTTGCCAGCTAGTTCAACCGATTCAACGCCCGTGTATTTTGGCAACAACGCGTCCATTTTGAGTTCGAGAATGTTGGGCGGCTCAACCAGTTCAACATCCACCCACGCTGAAACGTCGTCGCCACCAGCGGCGCGAAGACGAAACTCGGAAGAAACGTTGTGAAACATAAAGACATGTTCGCGACCATCAAGCTTTCCGGTCGGTTTCATCTGGTGATACGTTCGTCCGCCAGGATTGTCGATCTCAAGCGAAACTGACACGTTGGTTTCTTCGCTGTCTTCGCGAACGGTGACCAGTTGCCGATGATCGACGCCGCGAGGCAGAATCAGTTTGCCGTCTTTGACGCCAGCGATGTCAAGATAAGTTGCCTGCGGCCACTGGTCCTCCAATAGCAAGATATTTCGATTGAACCAAGTCGAAAGAAATTGGTTGTTCATAACGCCCCAGCCCAGAGCGACCGAAGCCACGATCCCGGTTGCCAGCAGCAACCAGTTTTTGTAGTGAGATTCGAGATCGAGGGCATTGCCAAAATTGATCGCACCCGCGTTATCCAAACCCTGTTGGATCGTCGCGTCGGCAAGCTGCCGCGAAACGCCTATTGAGTCGAGATCCTTTTCCCGAGCAAGCTGCATGCTGGAAATCAGGCTTTCCTTGAGTTCCGGATTCTTGTTCTCGATCTCGTAAATCAAAGCGTCATCGTTAGGGCGTGCGCCTAGCGGCTTGATCACTTTCCAGCCAAAGTAAACCAGCGCCGCTACACACATGATCACCAGCATGACCAATCGCTGAGCCATGTCCATTTTGAAAACACGGTCCAGCACCATATCGGCGGCAAGAATCAACAGCACGACCAGCAACCAGCGGCCCAGACCATGCACCATGATCCAGCGCGTCAGTTGACCTCGCATGCGATTGAGTTTTCGCAAGATCACTTTGGGGATCGGTTGTTTTTCAGATGTTACGGTTGCCATATCGTTCGGTGTCTTGGTTCAGTGTTTTCGTAGGAGGTATTCTTTGCGTGTTTGTTGATTACAAAAGCTTGTACCATTTTCGTAGCGTCCACTCGATCGTCAAAAGTATTACCGGAAGCAGCAATATCCCCCAGCGCAAAACCAAGTTGCCATCCCAAAGCGGTTTGGGCGGACTGTTGAATTCGGCGCGGGTCACGATAGTGGGAAGCGACTCAGCCACGTCCTCCAATTGATTCAATTGGAAATACTTGCCGCCGGACTGCGTGGCGATATCGCCCAGCAATTTTTCGTTCAACCAATAGGCACCTGATTCGGCTGTCGGAGGGACAACGCGAAACGTAATTGGATCGATTAATTTTTCATCCGACGAACCCAATTCGATGGTCGCCTGATAATTTCCGATTCGCTGCGCCACAAAGGTGCCCTCGTAACGCCCTTCCTGATTGGGAAGCAACTTCATGGCAACTGTCTGTGAACGGCCATCGTCGGAGCGAATCGTTGCCTTGTGCATCTCCTGAGTTGAAGGGCGAAACTCTTGATCGAGTACTCGGCCGACCAAAACGATTCGATCACCAAGCTCAAATTCTGTTTTCTCAGCATCAATAAATCCGCGACGCGAACCTTGAAGCGACCGGGTCTCGACGAGATAACGAACGACCTGGATCCAGAACCGATCGAAGTACTCGGCTTGCACGCCCAGCGGACGCCAGCGCCATGTGCCTTGGAATCCCATGTACAGCACCGAACCGGCTCCGTAACGTCCGGCCACCATCAACGGCTGATTGCCTTCAGCATTGACTTGATCACCGCGCTCCAACAGCACACGGGCTGTGGCCTTTGGCTTGAGCGTCGGAAAGTTCCAATAGATACCGGGCATCAAGTTCCAGATCTTCAACGTCTCGGCTGGGTCGGCACGGAAGCTCATCACTGGATGGTCCATGTTGTGATTGACCACCAGCATCCTGCCAGGCTTTCCGCCGCCTTGGGCTGAAGTCAACACTTCGACGGTATCAATAAATTCAATGTCACCAAAACGGACCGGCAACAAATCGTGAATCGACTTGAGCCGATTCATTGTGACGAATTCGCTGGTGAACTGAGGGCCGGCCATGAACAGAACACCGCCGGCTTTGGTTTTGCAGAACTCTTTCAAGTTATCCATCCACTGAGCATCGAACTCCTCCGAGTTCGGATCCATCAGAATTACGACGTTGTACTCAGCCAGTTCCTGAGGCGTGCGAGGCAAACGAGTGATCGCCGGGTTTCCTTCTTGCGGACGACTTTCATCCATCGACTGAAGCCAGCAACTAAGTGCGATCGAAGAATCTCGCGCGAGCAAGCGTCGGACCTGTTGGTAGTCCCAACTGGGCAAGCCCGAAACCAACAGCACGCGAACCTTTTCATCGACGACTTCCATGACGGCCGAAACTTCTGAGTTGTCGTCAGTTTCAGTTTCGTCATCAAGCGCGGCGACTTGGACGGTGTAAATGTACTTTCCGGGCTGGGTCAGGATATGATCGAAATCAACACGGATGCGCCCGCCATTGGGAGGCACTTCGACAGATTTTGTTTTGATCGCCTGAGGCGCACCTGGTTTTCCGGTTGTTAGGTCGATCTGTTGCTGAACCAGTTCAACATCGATGCTCGGTGGCATGCCTTCTTCGCCGACCTGACTGGTTTGCAGGATTGCTTCGATCTCAAACGGCTCATCAGGATAGGCTTGCTCGCGAACGTAGACTTCGTTTACGGCAAGGTTCTTGGGTGGATTAGGATCGCCAACTCCGACTACAAAAATCGGAATCCCCAGCGAAGCCGCTTTGCGGGCAATTTCTAACGGATCTTCGGTTCCATTGTGCTGGCCATCGGTAACCAAGATGATCGAGGACAATCGGCTGGCGTCATCAAGCGATTCTCTTAGAGCTTGCCAGATGTCGGTCCCCAAGCCATTGGCCTCAAGCTCAGGCATCGAATCGCGAAGCACCGTTTCCCCAGCCCCTTCTTCAGCAGCGGCCGGATCAGCCGGCTCGTTCGATTGAGCAATCGCCGAGTTCCCGTCGTCAGAATCGCTTGATTGGTCGGGCTGGACGTCTTTGCCTTGTTCTTCGTCGCCTTGTTTTTCAACGATCGCAGGAATCACGGCAATCGGCGCGTTTCCATCGGAAAAGTTGATCACACGGATCGAACCCTTGTTGCGAAGTTTCTCCAGCAACTTGGGGTTCTTTTTGAAAGCCTGATTGAGCAGTGCTGAGCGTTTGATCTCACCCGAGGCGATGTCTTGGGCCAGCAGTCCGGTTGCCTCGGCAAGCTGGTTGGCTTGGTCCTTGCTGCGATAATTGTCACCACGGTCGAACGACAGCGAACTGTCTCGAAGCATCGCAATCGTCGGTTTGATCAAATTGACTTTTTGATAAAACACAGATGGTTCGAGGTACATTGCGACCAGCAACAGCAAAACGGTCAGCCGCAAAAATCCCATCAGCATTTTGATCGGCATTGGGCAAGTGTTGATCTCGCGTCGGTACATCCAGAATACGCCAAAGATGATCGCCAGGATCACAATGATCAAGACGAACACGCCCCAGGACTCTGGCATATTTGCCCATTGAAGCCGAGGCGCACCGGCAGCCTCTGGATCGCCGCCGACAACCCATTGGAGAAATTTGTTTTCCGCAATCAAAAAATTCAACTTCGTCTCGTCGTTGTTAAGTTAGTCTTGGATTTGTGTCTTAAAGTTTTTACGTCTTTTAAAGCAGTTAGCGGCTGCTAATTCAAAAATCAACCAATTCAACATCAAACTTCAAAACCGAATTGGCTTTGATTTTCGGCAACTCGTGATCCCCGTAAGCAAGTTTGCTGGGAATGTACAATGTTGCCTTGGATCCTTTGTTGAGCAGTCGGATACCTTCCTGCCAGCCAGGGATAAGCGACGCCAGCTTGAACTGTGGCGCCTCTCCACCGCGTTCAATTGACGAATCAAAGACCGTGCCATCAAGCAGTGTGCCGTGATAGTGAACCGAAACGGTAGAGTCGACTGGAACCCGTGGCCCTTCGCCTTCTTTGTTGATCACGTAACGCAAACCTGAAAGAGTTTTCGAAGCGGCGATCCCTTTGGCTTTCAAATGTCTGTCGATTTTTTCTTCGTCGGTCTGCTTTAGATCGGTCTTTGAAACGGATGGCTTTGGAGCGACCGGTTTCTTGCTGACGCCCTTCTTGGACGGATCGGCCTTGCCGGCCTCCTCGGCTGGTCCAAGGGCGTACAAACGATTGGCTCCGTGGACCCAAAGCCGTTCGCCATCACTGTAGAGATTGCCAACTGGAGCGAGGGTCCCAAGATCGACGTGCGACTTGGCGATAATCTTCGCATCGCCTTGGTCGCCGTTGAGGTCAAACTGATAGATCGTGTCTTCGACGGGCATGTAGATACCATCTGGCGTCAGCATTCCGCGTCCAAGAGATTGTTTTCCATCAAAAACCTGCTCGGCGCCCCAAACCATCCTTCCATGGCCGGCCAAATCGTAAGCGATAATTGTTTCGGTCCCGGCGGCATAAAGCATGTCATTGTAGACGCCCAAAATGTAGTCGACCTTGAATCCGATTGGAGTCGTCTCGGTTCGCCAAATTGCTTTTCCGGAATTTCGATCATACGCGACAATTGTTTCGGAATCGGAGTTAAAGCAGATCATCTGCCGACGATACGGCACGATGATGTCGCTTGACCAACCTGAAAAAGTCAAACGATCGCGCAACCTGTTGTTGCGTTGTGCAGTTGAATCCCGAGTGCCCGCACGCTCGTAGCGCTTGGCAAATCGAATGGTGCCTGACGCAGGGTCAAGGACGAACACGACTCCCAGCCCACAACTGACGAACAGATCACTTCCTTCGATCGAAAGGTTGATTGCTGACCAGGGCGCCGCGCCTGTCAAGGGCTCGTCACAGAGGAACGATTTCCAAATCGTCTTTCCTTCCTGATTTGGATCCAGTGCGTAAATTGAAATTGCTCCGCCGGTGTTGACGGGCACGATGATCGTATCGCCGTAACCGATGGGCGCCGCCATGAATCCAGCGTTGGAAATCCAGGGTGAGTCGCCTTCGGCCAAAATCTCTTCGGCAGAATGCTCCTCTCCCTCAGGGGCTTTGCGGGGCAGCGTCCACTGCACCCGTCCGCTGACTGAATCGTAGGCCGTCAAGAAGTTTAACCTGGTTCGACGGATCGAAAAATTCAATTGAGGCCTGGCCTGGTTTTTGGCTGCTTTGTATTTGACTCCGAAACTTTCGCCTTCGATCGCATACAAATTCTTTTGGTGGATCGACATCTGCTGATAGATCTGATCCCCAAATAATTGGACTTCGGTAAGCCCGGTAGGAATGGGTGACAAGCTAGGAGGTTTCTTCTTGTCGCCCTTTTTTCGACGGTTTCGTTTGGGTCTCGGTCGAAACATCTCAAGCGACCGGGTTACTTCGTCCAAGCGAAAAATGTTGTGCCAGGCACTGCGCCACTCAATTGCACCTTCAAGTGTGGTTTGTTGGAGCGATTGTTTGGCCAGCTTGGATATCTTCTTCCGATTCCATACCGCGATGTCCGATCCGGTTTTAAAGAAGACGCGATCACCATCGATCAACAAGTGGCCGGTCGGTCGCCAGGTTTTCTTACGCCACGAAGTAATCAATTCCTCTTCCAGGTCATCAACGGTCTGCAATACCTCAGCACCAGAAGCGTTCCCTCCAGTCAGCATCGCGCCGTTAACGTCGGCCGCTTTTAAATATGCTTCCTGTGGATCGAAATAGAACTGCCAGACAGCAGCCAGATCCTGGCTCATTGTATCCTTGGGTAGTGGCGGCATCGTGCCGTAGCGCCGGGCGTCGCCCATCGGGTTGTTCCAGCTGGTCAAGTAGGAAAGATCGGAATTCGATGCAGCCAGCTGGGCCAGTGAACGACGAATCATACCGGGCTGCTCTGAGCTACCGTTGATGTCGGTCGCCTGTTTCAAAGATTCCTCGGCTAGATTGACGTCGCCAAGGAACGCCTGACAAAGCGCGATTCGTGAGTAGACCTCATCCATCGGCATCGTCGGATCGGGATGCTGTGTGGCAATTTTTTCGAACAGACGGCGGGCACCAATAAAATCGTATCGGTCGAGGAAGATACAACCAAGTGAATAAGCGGCTTCGTCTCCGAGAGAGCTGACAAAGTACGAACGCACGATTTTGTTCAGCGCTTCTGTGTCACTTGGTCCGGTCGCTTGAGCCAGGATTTCTTTTACCTCCGCATCGGCCAAAACGCGATAGGCCTGCAACCCCTCCGGTGGAAGATTGGCAAGGATTGCTTCTACTTGTTGGACTAGCGAGAAGTAAGTCTTGCCATCCTCGGAGTAAAGCGAATCACCGCTCCGTTGCAGGACGGCTTGCCACAACTGCGACGCGACGCGGTAGTTCCCGTCGTTTTTGATTCTCTCGGCCTGTTGAAGAATCGATTCAAGATCAGGATCGGTTTTGAGCACTCCGCCGGATTCGGTATCAGGCTTGTCCTCAACACGGACACCCATGTCGATGCCCAAACCGCCACGAAAGACTTGAGCCGAGCAGGAAAAACTCGCGCCAAAACCGATTACTGCGACCAGCAATGACCGAAAAAAGGTTTTCGAAAATTTAAGTTTTAACCTGTCCATGATTTGTCCTATCGTTTCTTGCCCCAATACCAGCCGAGAAACTGTTCCAACGCCAGAACGCCGAACAACAACATCAGAATCGTTAACCAAATCTCTGTGTTGCCACCTGAAACGGTTTGCTCACTCAAATCCTGTGACGAAATCATTTTGACTTTGTCACCAAAAAAATCGCCTTCCAGTGACGCCGCCGGCAAGCGCTTGAGTTGACTCTCTCGCGGATCGAGCTTTGCCGCAAAGAGCACGTTTTCTTTTTGACCGGTATGGCGATTGAGCTCAAGATCATAAAAGCCGCGACGTTCGATGCTGTCGAAGCTGACTTTGTAAATCTCGCTTTGTTTTGCTTCTTCCGAATCGTCCAACGGTCGAGCGACGGCTTCCGTCTTTTCGTTTTTCGGATTCCGCATTCCGACTCGTCCTTGATAGGCCGAAACGTCGAGCTTGAAATTGATATCTCCGCCGATTTCAACGGAACTATCTTCGCCGCCCGATCCGACAAGGTAATCGATCAAGTCAACCATTACCGGCGGGAATGTCGGGCTACTGGGCCACATCGTCCAATCACCGTCGCCCGGAATCGTAAAAACAACCACGTTGCCCGCGCCCAGAGTCTTGTCGACCATCGCCGGCGATTTCTGGTCATCGCTCAATCGTAGTGGCACCTCGACCTGCGTTCCGACCAAAGACTCAGGAAGAATCGAAGTCCACCAACTGAACACATCGACATTGCTGAGGCTCGAAGCATCGCTACCAACGATCGTTCGCAATGACGGATGGACTTGTGCATCGACTTCAAAGTTGACCCACCGCGCCATCGTGGGGTCACCGCTGATTTCAACCAGCCCGAGCGGAGAAAGGCCCTCGCCATCGCGATAGAAGGCTTCGTTAAATGTCTTGGCACGAACTCGATTACCGGGCATGAACACCAGTGAGCCACCGTCTTCGACCCAAGTCTCGAGCGACTCGACTCGCGCTCCCGAAGCCTCATCGACATTGCAGAGAAAGATGACTGAGAAATCCGACAGCGAAACAGTTTCCAGTTCGCTGGCCGTGACGACTTCCATATCCAGACCGGTCCCGGCAACTGCGAGGCTGTTGAGGTAGTGTGTTTCGCTGCGCTCCGAAGAAGCCGATGGGTCGCCGTCGACCAGGAGAACCGAAATTCCATCGATCACTCGTGAAGCGTAGAGTCCGATACTGTCGTCGAGCAACTGGTCGGCGACCAAGCCTTCTTCGCCCAGCGACGCCCGATCAATTTCGGCTCTGACCCGGTAATTCGCAAACCGCGCTTTGACTTCTGGTTCGGGATTGAGCAAATCTACGCCCGACGCCTGGGGTGGGAACACGTAACGGAACGCAAGTTCTTGGGTTTGGCCGGGCGCGATCGAAGCGATCGTTTCATAGTCCGGCTGTCCGTCATCGACCTGGAGGAGAATTCGCACCTGCTCGGCGGTTCGCGTTCCATAGTTGGCGACCGAAACATTGAACTGAATGACTTTGTCCGCGACTTGAAGGTTCTCGGGACGCACGCTGGTGATCGCCAGATTTTGGTCCGCCGAACTGCCCACGTCGATCAAGAAGCAACCGGCCGTTGTTTCGGAGATTTCTGTCGTCAGTTTGTTGGGCGCGTTTTCGCTTTCGGCATCCAGGGAGCTGGTCCAGTCGGATTCACGCATGTCGGAGAAGATGTAAACCACTCGCCCCCCCGACTCTCGCTGACCACTGACGTAACGTTTGAGCTCACCCAGCGAAGCACTGTAGTCGGCAACGAGGTCGGAACATTCGAGGTCGTCAATCGTCTGGTTCAGAGTTGCCAGTGTGCTGGGTGTAAGCGGTTCATTGGCCAACAGCGGCTGTTCGGGATCGCTGGTCAACATGACCGTCAGCCAATCATCGGTCTTGGTTGATTCGGCAAACCGCCCCATCATTTCTTTGGTGCTGCTTTTAATGCTGTCGAAAGCGGGCTGCGACCCGTTGAGGATTTTTTGGCTGAGCGAATCATCGATCAGGATAACGCGTTCGAGCTTCTGAGATTGTTGAAGCACATTGGTAACGCTCGACGGCAGGAAAGGTCGAGCCAGCATAAGCGCGATCAACAGCATCGCAAGACAGCGAAGCAACAGAAGAATAAAGTTCTCAATTTGAACACGGCGACGGTTTTTTTTGTCGGCTTCGAACAAAAAGTCCATCGCTGCCCAGTCGACGATCTTGAATCGGCGCTTGTTGAGCAAGTGGATCAGGATCGGCGATGCTACAGCCAGTCCTCCCAACAACATCCACGGATTCAAAAACCAGGTCAGCATTAAAGTTCCTATCGCCTATCGTCGTAATTATCAGTTCAAACTCGAAGCGCAAGCCAGTGGGGCTTGGTGAGGTGGAATTCCCCACTGGCTGGCGTTTCGAGCTTTTGTAGAAGTTAAAATTATCCAGTCCCGACTAAAACAGTTTACGCCGTGATTTGGCGCGGAAGTTCAAGTAGCTCGAAAGCACTCCATCAAGCGGTTTGGATGTGTCCAGCAGGACGTGATCGATACCTGCAGACGCACAAACCTTTTTGACTCGCGTCATGTAACGATCCAACGCTTCCATGTACGACTTTCGCAGCGCCCGGGGTTCGGTATGCAACTCGGCGTCGACTTCGATACCTCGAAACAAAGTGTTTTCTTGAAACGGGAATTCCAGTTCGTCGTTGTGCATTACGTGGAACACCACGACTTCGTGTCGTCGCAAACGAAACTGCTGCAATGATTTTCCCAACTCATCGGGATCAATAAACAAATCCGAAAACAGGACCACCAAACCGCGTTGGCGAATTTGAGCCGCCAGCGCCAAAAACGGGTCGGCGACATCAGTCGTGTTGTCCGGCTCAATTTGTTCCAGCTCGTGAAACAGCATTTTCATGTGCGAAGGATGCGAAGACGATTTGAAGTTCTTGTCGATCTTGTTGCTAAACAACACCATCCCGACAGCGTCCTGTTGCTGTTGCATCATATAGCCAACACTAGCGGCGGCTGTCGCAGCGTAATCGAATTTGCTCCAGCCCCCCTCTTCGCCGTATCGCATCGATTTACTGCAATCGACGATCAGGTGACATTTGAGGTTAGTTTCTTCTTCGTACTCTTTAATGTACAGCCGATCAGTCTTTGACCAGACTTTCCAGTCGATGTGCCGCAGGTCGTCACCTGGAGCGTACTCGCGATGGGCGGCAAACTCGATCGCAAATCCGTTGTATGGACTGCGGTGCTGACCGGTGATGAATCCTTCTACGACCAATCTCGCGCGGACGTCAAGCCGCTTGATCTTGTCAAGCGTTTTTGCGTCAAGGTATTTTGTGCCCGAGTTTTCAGAAGTTGACATCTTTGCCATCTACAGAGTTTCAATAAACAGGAAAATACAATCGGGCACGTTGATGCTGCATTAGTGCGCGTGCTCGCCGACAGAAACTGCCACGATTTAAACCGCCACGGTTTACTAGTCAAATAACACTAACCAAACGCCTTAACGAGCTCAGGCGCCATCTGGTCGCCATCGCTTCGTTCGGGAATCTCGTTCATCAATCGCTCGATGATGTCATCGGAAGAAACTCCTGAAGACTCAGCGTTAAAGTTGGTAATCACGCGATGTCGCAGCACTGGTTTGGCGACGGCTCGAAGATCGTCTGTGGTCGCATACGACCGGCCTTCGAGAACCGCTCTGGCTTTGGCGCCCAGCAATAAGTTCTGAACACCACGAGGACCGGCTCCCCATGAGATCGCTTCTTTGACAAACTCTGGGCAGTCGTCTTCAAGAATACGGGTTGCACGGACGATGCGAAGTGCAAAGTGAATCAAGTGTGGAGCAACTGGAACGCGGCGAACCAACTGTTGCAACCGTATGATGTCGTCGCCATTGAGAACTTGAGAAACTTCGGTTTTCAAATCGGCAGTGGTGGTTGCGGCAATCTGAAACTCTTCTTCATACGACGGGTAATTAACGAAAACCTTGAACATGAAGCGATCCTGCTGGGCTTCGGGAAGCGTATAAGTACCTTCCTGCTCAATTGGGTTTTGCGTCGCAAGTACAAAGAATGGGGTCGGCAAGCCATGTCGCTCGCCACCAATCGTGACTTGCTTTTCCTGCATCGCTTCGAGAAGAGCGGCCTGAGTTTTGGGAGGCGTACGGTTGATCTCGTCCGCCAGAATGATGTTGGAGAATACGGGACCTTTAAGAAATTTGAACGCCCGGGCGCCCGTTGATTTGTCTTCCTGGATGACCTCGGTTCCAACGATGTCACTAGGCATCAGGTCAGGCGTAAATTGAATTCGGCTGAAGTCCAGATTCAAGGTTCGTGCGAGTGTGCTGACCATCAACGTTTTGGCCAGACCAGGCACGCCTTCGAGGAGGCAGTGACCTTGAGCAAAAATCGCGATCATCAACTGCTCGATGACTTCGTTTTGGCCAACGATGACTTTGCCAAGCTGGTGGCGAACTGCTTTGTAGGCTTCACTTAAATTCTCAAGCGACTTGATATCGTCACCGGTCAATTCAGCTTGACCACCAGAGACGCGATCATTCATATCTTATTTCCTGTTGCATTGGATTAGTGTCAAGAAAGCAGTCGGCTAACTTCGCCGCGAGCAATCGTAGTTGAGTTGGACAATTCCCGTGTAAGTATTGTCGTTGGTCGATCTTCCGATTTTAACCCACGATGCACCGTTTGTGCCAGTTTCGTGAGGGATTCTGTCCGATTGGGTGGGTATTAATCAAAAAGAGATCGGATTGGTCAAATTTCGTTTGTTTCCAGATTCTGCTTGATGAAGACAGTCTTTCAACAATTTAAGAGCGGCATTTCGCATTGTTTTTTCTCGAGGGTTTAGAGCTTGGTATGAGAACACACTGTTTTTCAAGTTCGCCTGAATCGAGAATGCCGCGGTTTCCTCAATTCATGAAATATCCGGGTGAGCGCTACAGCAGTCCTCGCCTCCAAGAAAGACCTGTCAGAATACGCTTGGTTCAGTCGATCGAACATGAAATAATAGTCGAATGACTCAAGCCGGGGCCAATTCAAAACCGTTGCCTGCATCGCAAGCCGATCTCGGCGAGCGGGCGGCCAATAGCTGGCGTCCTATGTTGTTGTCGTTTCTGACTCACTTTTTCTTAGTTCTTTTGTTGGTACTTTTTGGCTTTTTCAATCGAAGCGCTGCTCCCGAGGGCGATTTGCGTCGTGCTGGAATTGTTCTTTCTGCAACCAACGCTGAAAAAGAAACCGAGTACCTCAACGAAAAAGATTTAGCTGAAGAATCTTCCGAAGACGCTCAGTCGGAGAGTGTTGAGGCTTCGGTTGCTCCCCCACCGGCACCGCCATCGCTTAGCAACCCAGTAACTCAAGACCTTCCTGATCTTCCGGGAATGGAGGCGCTCAACCCGAATCAGTTTGACGCCAACCAAATGGCCGAGTCCCCCAGACAGGCGGACACCAGCACTCACTATGAGCTTTCCGAGGACGACCTGAAGCTGATCGCGGCCGACCAACGATTGATCAATTCGCGAAAACCGGTTGGCGAGCCGGCGACATTGAGTGTTTTTGGTGCAGGCGGATTGAAAGGGCGCTCGTTTGTATTCGTGATCGACCGTTCGCAAAGCATGGGAGCATCGGGGTTGGGGGTGATCCAGGCCGCACATATCGAATTGACCGCCGCGATCGACCAGCTTCAGCCGCACCACAAATTTCAGATTGTCGGCTATCATGAGCGAACGGTTACGATTTCTAAACGTCAGTTGCTAAACGCGACAGCCGAAAACAAAAAGCTCGTCCCTGAGTTTATTCGCAAACTGGCGGCGTTTGGGGGAACGAATCATGAAAACGGCTTGTTCGCAGCCATCGCATTCAAACCTGACGTTATCGTATTAATGACCGATGGAGGTTATCCTGAACTCAATGATTGGAAGATCGCCGAACTGGATCGGATGTCCAAAAAGGGCAGCTCGATTCACTGTATCCAATTTGGAGTCGGTGCCTTGCAGGAACAGATTAACTTCATGACCAAACTCTCGGCCAAGACTTCAGGCTCATTCCGTTACGTTGATGTGATGAAGTGGAACAAGTCAGAGTGAGAAAGTAAAACGTGAATCTCATCAGAATCAGACTCTTATTGGCTTGCGCGATCACGTCGCTGGTTTTGCCAGTGCAAACTGACGCCGCCGCCGACGAGCTCCAGCTCAATCTCGATGGTGGATCTGTCATCACAGTTGAGGTCGCCAGCCTGACGATCAACTGGACCGATGTCATGGAAAACGGAGACATGACAACTAAAGAAATTCCGTTCGCTGACGTCAAACAGCTACTGCTCTGCAAAGCCCCTGCGAGCAAGCAGGTCGCTCAGATTCGCCGCTACCTCAGTCAGCTTGAAAGCGACAGTTACCTCGAACGTGAGGAGGCCGAGAAGCAACTCTCCGATCCAAAAGTTGGTGGGCGATTTAGGTCACTGATCAAAATCCGTTCGGAGCAAGGCCCTTTCGAAGTTCGCTATCGCGTCAATCGAATTCTTGAACGCCTCAATAACGAAGACGAGTTGCCCAACAACGAGTTCGATCAACTCACCCTCAAAGACGGTTCGGTTTTCGAAGGCGATGCCGGTGAGCTGATAATTCAATGTGACTTTCGCGGCAACGAATCAACATTCAAACGAGACGATCTTCGCTTGATCTCAACTCCGGTGAAGCTTCCCAAACTTCTTGCCGAAGATCAGGAAATCGAAGTCCGAATGTTCCACAAACATGAAGGTACCGCCGAAAGTGGTGATCGGGTGCCTTTCTTCTATCGCGATGATCAAGTCATGGTGGATTTTGATAACGCTCCCAATGGTGCCGAACTCAAACGCCAGGTCGCAGTCAACGATACGTTCATTCCATTTGGCGTGCGGTTCGACACGGCTCAAGTTGGTTACATCGGTATCTCGGGATACCCCTTTAAATTTCCCGACGTGCCGGTGGCGGGCAACTCGATCTGTGTTTTCGAAACGGTCGGCACTTACGCCAAACGCTTCAAAGGAATAACGGAAGTTCAATTTTGTCTTCCCAATCAGCCCGCCGTTCCGGCCGGAGTTTTTGAGATCGGCATGTTCATCGCGCGGGTCAATCATAGCCGTGACTTTATTCTCGAAGCCTACAATGCCGACGGCGAGCTCTTGGCTGCGGTGGAATCGACCGACAAGCCGTGTGCGTTTGCAGGTGTAAAATCCAATGAGCCGATCACCAAAGTTCGGATCCTTTCCAACCCATACCTGTTCCGAATTGACAGGGCGATTGACGAAGATTATGGCTTAGACAGCATCTGTTTCTCACCGCCGGTTCCCGTTGCTAATACCATCGATTCCCAGTCAGGCGTGGTTCGGTTGAAGAATGGTGACTTGCTCAAGGGATTCCTCGGGTTGAGCGAAGAAGAAATCGAAACCCAAGAAGCGTCTTCCGCCGTCAACGCAAAGATGTTCGACGCGATCAAAATTGTTGACGAAAATACACTCTCAATTCAAGTCTCTCCGGCTGACCGAATGACGCTGCCTCTGGACGAACTTCAGACTATCCGGTTTGCTAATCAGCTTGACGGAACACTTGGCAAAGGCAAAAAACTAAAACCTGGTGCCGCTCCGCAGCGTCCCAATACCTGGATGGCCATATTGAAAGACCGTAGCACAGTCTTTGTTGAGCCGGGTGCTAACACCATGACCAGCACCGAATTCAATCTAAGTCTTACGCCCGAGGACGTTGCTGGAATAAAAGTATCCCGAAACCCAACACGATATCCTGAAGCCGAAGACTTTAAAAAGGGAAAGCATGTCCTCGTTTTCCCGACTTGTCGAATCGCATCGGACAAACTTAAATTTTCCGATGAAGGTTTCGAGTGGGACGAAAACGACAAGAAGCTTCAGCAGCCAGTTCATACTGGTGAAGACGAAGACGATGAAGAGGATCCGACGCCACAGTTCACTTCCGTTCAATACGCCAAAGGCAGTCCCGAAAGCACCCCTACCCTTTGGCTTTCTCCGCCGAGAAGCCAAATGCCTGGAACGGGAAGACTTCGATTGACCGATGGGCAACAGTTGACTCTGAGCGAAAACGGATTCAAGCTCGCCCGCTTTGACAAGGGCGTGGTCGTCGTTTCAGTCGCCGATCAAGAAATTCGAATCCCGATCAAGAAAGTTCTGAGTATTGACTTTCCGAGGTAATCGTTAAGTAGCTCGGCTGACTAGGATTTTGCAAGGCGCTCGCGTTTTTCAACCAGCTCGGCTTCATCGCGCCCCGATAGGCGTGAAACCAATTCAGGTGGTGCCGCGTGAAACCAGTACTACTTTACTATGTTGTCAGCCCGGCCTGCACAAACCTTGCTGATTGTCTCCTCTAACTGCGAGATCGAATATGGCTTGCGTAGCATAGCCGACGGTAAGACTTTTCCATTTTTGGGAAGCTCAACAAAGCCGCTACACATGATTGCTGGAGTTGAATTGTGGCGCAGACTCAACTCGCTCAAGAACTCCAAGCCATTCATTTCTGGCATTGAGAAGTCGACAATAATGCAATCATATTCTTCTCCTGAATCAATCAACTCCAATCCACTCGCACCAGAGTTGGCGGTTGTCAACTCGTATCCTATTCCTCGCAACGCCAGTCCGATTGACTGAGTGATCATTGTTTCATCATCAACAAGGAGAATTCGTTTGCTCGACTGGGTTGCAAAATGCGGAGCATGATTTGTCTGAGAAACTGGAATTTGAGTCGTCTTGCCAACGGGAAAAACAAGATCAATTCGCGTGCCTGAAGAGTCCGAGTCACAATAAATGAGACCATTATGATTCTTTACAATGCCGGCAGTTACAGCCAACCCAAATCCATGGCCGTTTGATTTGTTCGAAAAATACGGTTCAAAAACCCGTTGCAAGTCCGTTTTGTCAATTCCGCATCCGTTGTCCTTGATCGTCAGCAAGGCGAATGTGTCTTTCTCTCTTAGCGGATCGAGTTCCCCCATTCGAATACCCTTGAGAGTATCGGTTGGCAGACCATCTACGACTCGAGTAGAAATCAGGATCTTTCCTTGCTTTGGCTGAACCTTGATCGCTTCACATGCATTCTTGATTAGGTTGACGATAGATTGCTGGATCAACAAACGATTCGCAATGATTGGAATGGGGTCACGAGCCAAATCGAAACTCAGCTCAATTTCTTTTGAAACGATCGCCCGGAAGAACTGGTTCATTTCTCTAACCAGTGAACTCAAATCCGATTCCATTTTTTCGTGGGATGATTTGCCGGCCAACATTAACATCTGTTCACAAACACCGGCGGCATTCATCGCGATCTTTTTGATTTCGACTGGAATTTCAGGCTGTTCAATAAACTGACTGTCGTTTGATACAGGCGGCTGTTCCCATAATTCGCAAAAAGCAATGATTGCCCCTAGGTAGTTGTTGAAGTCGTGTGCGACACCGCTGGCCAGCAAACCAAGACTCTCCATTTTCTGAGCTTGGAGCAATTGAGATTCCAACTCCATTCTCTGGTGCTCTGCCAAGACGCTTTCAGATACATCGAATCCCACACCCAGGACGCCAACAACATCTTGATCCTTTCCGATCACGGGACAGTATTGAAGTTGGTGAGTTAGTCCTGGTGCAAAAGAAACTCGGACCTGTGAACTCTCGCCCTGCCGGGCTTTCTCGAATGCGACCAAGAGCTTTGGATGATCTTTATAAAGTTCTCGAAATTGTTGTCCGACGATTTCGTCACCCGCAAGACCAAGCTTACTCAACCCTTGTCCACGAGATTGGGTGTAGACTCCATTTTTGTCCATGACGCACAGGATGAGCGGAGCATTGCTCAGCAAAGTAGAAAGCTGCAACTCGCGCTGTCTCAGATCAAACTGAGACTGCTCCTGGTCCTTACGGGATACCTTGAGGGCATCTTCGGTTGACGCCAGTTCGGTGGATAACTTCTTTTCGCTGTTCAATCGCTCCAGCAACAAGTTGTAGTTCGTCTGAACAACCACGCGAGTTATGAATGCAATTCCGGGCGCGACAAAAAGGACATTCATCCAAAAACTGTGGCTTAGACCCGAACCAGCCGACAGGCAAGCAAAGGATGACGACCACACGCTCGCAAACGTAAACACGACGAAAAACCAATTACTGGTAAAGCTCAGCGAAGCGACAATGAGTAGCCCGACCACGACCCCCGAAAGATCATCGCCCGGATGTTGGTAAATCGTCCATGCATTTGCGAGCGTTGGTAACGACAGCAAGCATGCCGAAAGCAAGTCCAGTCCACGCATCGTGGAAACTCGCCGAAAAGCAAAAAAGTACAGCAACAGGTAGTAGCATACCAATGATAACCCCACCATCGCCCCCATCAACTTTCGATCCGGTGGATACGAAATCAAGATAAAGATGACAATCATGAACGTAACGGGTGTCGCAATCAGCAGAGCCCATTTCAAGACTTGATACTGCAACAGCATTTGCAGCGGGGGCGATGAATTGTTTTGGCTTGACTGCGCCATCTGCACGCTCGTTCTAAAGTTGCAACGTTGAAAAGGTCAAACAGGATCGCGAGGCTTGATCGTTGCTCAACTTGGAATGGAGTGGTTAGGCGTCTATCTCTACTTTTATTGTATTTGTCTTTTTCTGTCAGCCGGGAAATATCTTTACTTTCTGTAGAACGGTACTCTTGAGTGCCCGGCCCATATTTTGCACCGAGTTTCCTTTTATTTTACAAACGATGTCCAAATCTCCTTTGACGTGACATATCCCTTCCAATACCGGAGATATCAATGCACGCCGCCACGTCGAAATCGAAAATACCAATGGCCGATCCTCGAGAATTCATCCAATTGCTGATGGAGAACGAACGGAGAATCTACGCCTACATTCGCACGCTACTGGGAAATTCGGCCGACGCCGAAGACGTGCTTCAGGAAACGAGCATCGTTCTTTGGGACAAGTTCGACGACTTCGATCAAGTCAACGGGAACTTTATTGCCTGGTCGTTCAAGATCACTTTTTATAACGCTCAGAACTTCCGTCGGAAAAAAGGACGTTCCAAAGTCATCTTTTCCGATCAGGTTTTCAATGCCGTCGCCGACA
Source organism: uncultured Pirellulaceae bacterium (assembly GCA_937981585.1). Taxonomy (GTDB): domain Bacteria; phylum Planctomycetota; class Planctomycetia; order Pirellulales; family Pirellulaceae; genus Mariniblastus. Next base: position 22,565 of record CALJOA010000112.1, read on the forward strand.
GATCAGCCCAGATGGTGGATCAACTGGACCAGCGGCATGAGCTGTTGGCTGTATGCATTGAGAAACTGAGCCCACAGGATCGTGATCTTCTTCGGCTTCGCTACGACCTCAACAGCAGTATCGAAGTCACCGCTCAAAAATCCGGTCGGACCACTTCAGCGGTTTACAAAGCGCTCTCGCGGATGCGGGCGGCGCTTTATCAATGTGTCGACCGAGCCGTCGCGGCCCAAGACACCTCGGTCGGCGGTGTCTCGCTCGACGGGCAATCGTAGAAAACAGCAGTTTGAAAACAAGCATCTGAAGCAGCAAGCCTAGGAACCAACGTGAATATCGAATCAAACAATAAACAGCCTTTTGATCCTCTGGAGCTCGGCGCGCTAATCGATGCGATGTGTGATGGCGCGATCGACCAGCAACAAGCTCAGCGGCTCGAGGCCATCATCGCCTCGGACGAAGAAGCGATGGAGTTCTACATCAAAACGATGTGGATGAACGAATCAATCGCCCGGCACGCTGCCGGCGACTCGCCCAGAATTGACCAATCCGTGTTACCTATCGGCGATGCGGCCGATAAAGAACAGCCTCAGTTCGTTCAAAAAACCGACTCAAACGTGGGGGCAGATCCAATGTCGATTTCAGCATCGGAGAATAGAACTGTTGGCAAGGCAATCAGCACCACTGGTTCAGGCCAGAAAAACTGGTCGCAGGCCGGTGGAGCTGGTGCGACTTCTCATTCGGCAGGATGGCCGATTGCTCTGGCGATTGCAGCAGCGCTGGCATTGATTGCCGGCCTTGGGGTTTTGATGACGCTCAACGGCGATGCAAACAATGGCACAAATGGAACTCACGTTGTTGACAACGGCAACGGAGTCAAGAAAGCCGAAGAATCAGCCACGAATTTGGAAAGTGACAACAGCCCACTTCGAGATAAGACTGACAAAGCTAACGGGGGCCAAAACGTTGGCGAAGTCGTGAGTTCTGGCAAATCGGATCAAGGCAGTTCTCACGAGAGAACGCACGGCAAAAAGGCTGAGAAACCAATGACCGAGGCGCATCGCACCGAAGGCGATGTTGAGCTTGTCGGACAGAAAGTCGATGCTGGAAAACTTAAACGAACCGAGCTTTCCGATGGAACCATCGTGATCGCCCGCGCCGGAGCAAAGTTCGCCGTTGAAAAAAGTCGAGAACTGCGGCTTGAAAAAGGCGAGCTGTACCTCATCGTCGCCAAATCTGATACGCCATTTATCGTCAGAACTGACGATGGCGAAGTCCACGCGACCGGAACCCGTTTTTCCGTCTCGGCCAGCGACAAAACTCAGGCCGCCGTCGCGCAGGGAACCGTGATCCTCAAATCAAGCCTCAGTGACATTGCACTTGGGGCCGGACAAAAAGGAACGTTGGTCAAATCTGAAACGCCGACCCGCGGACCCGCCAAACGACTTTCCTACCTCGTCAACTGGGCAAAGGCGGCGCTGGCGCAGGACGAACTGCTCGTCGAAACATTGCCGCGCGAAAATGGCTTGGTCGCGATCGACCCCTATGGCCAAAAAGCCAAACTCTCCCTGCGAAAGTACCACGTCGACGTCTATATCGAAGACGGCGTTGCCCGAACCACGATTGACCAGACTTTCTTTAATCACAATCCGTGGAACACCGAAGGAACGTTTTACTTTCCGCTTCCTCAAGACGCCTCGGTTGCCAGACTGGCAATGTACGTGTTCGGTCAACTGAACGAAGGCGGAATGGTCACCCGTCAACGCGGCCAGGAAATTTACACCGACATCCTTTACCAGCGACGCGATCCGGCGTTATTGGAAATGATGGAAGGCAACATGTTCAAGATGCGAATCTTCCCACTCGAAGGCCGACAGGAAAAACGAATCTTCCTGAGCTACACCCAGAATCTTGAAGAACTCTACGGGGCGACAAAGTACTTTTTCCCGATGGAGCACACCAACGACATCACCCAGAATCTTTCGATTCGGGTGCACATTAAAGATGGTGCAAAACAATACGACCCAAAATCTTCGACGCACCAACTTAAGGCGACCGTCGATGGCGATGATTTGGTGTTGGAGTACGACGCTCAGAAAATCAAACCGGATCAAGACTTCCTTTTGAATCTGCTTCCTCAAACCGAGAAACCAGAATCCGAAGTCCGCGTTGCAGTCTGTGAAAAAGACGGACAGCATTACCTTTCCGCCAAGCTCAACCCCGAGCTGACCGGCGTCAACCAGCCCCAGCCGCGTCAGTGGATCGTACTCAACGACGTTTCAGCATCGCGATCCGACATCGACATCCAGGCCCAACGTTATGTGCTGGAGCGAATGGTCACCGAGGCCGACGACGACGATTCCGTTTTCCTGATCGACGTTAACACGGTCGCGAAGAACATCTCGTTCAAGCCGGTCAATGTTCGCAGCGTCGATATCAAACCAATTCTTAACCACCGCCCCGAGCATGTTCTGGGTGCCACGAACCTAGGCGCCGGTTTCAAAGCCGCCGCCGAAGTCGTGCGTAAACACAAACTCAAAAACCCACACATCCTTTATCTGGGCGATGGCGTGGCGACTGATGGCGAGAAAACGATCGCCGATCTTCCTCGCTTGATTCCACGCACTTGCAAGTTTATCGGTGTCGGGATCGGTAAGAAAGTCGATTCGATGTTTCTCCAAGAGGCCGCCAATCGAACTGGCGGAACGTTTGCGAGCATCAGCCCGAACGAAGACATCGATTGGCGCGTTTTTGATTTGTTGGCTTCGATCAACACTCCACGCATGACGAACATCAAAGTCGAACTGCTTGACGAAAATGACGGACTGATGGAAGCGATCGCTTACCCAAGTTCAACCTCGCTGGCCGCTGGCGAAACGCTGACAGTAACCGCCATGTCTGACAAATCACTGCCTGCCTCAATCCGGTTCCAAGGCCGGGTTGGAACCGAACTGATTACCAAGACTGCCAACGTCAAGAAAGCCAAAACCGACGCCGAGTATCTGCCTCGTCTGTGGGCCAAACGTCACATCGACGAATTGCTCAAATCGGACATGTCTGACAAAGAAGAAATCATTTCGCTTTCGAAAGACTTCTATGTTGTCACCCCGTACACCAGTTTGATCGTGCTCGAAGACGATGCGATGTATGCGGAGTACGATGTCGAGCGTGGCCGCAAAGATCATTGGGCCAGCTACGACGCACCAAAAACGATTGACGTCGTCAAAGAACCGCTTGAACAAAACAATTGGTGGTGGGGACAGTTCGAGGGAGAAGAAAGCAAGATCGATGTAACGGTACGCCCCAAGACGGCTCAGGAAATCGTTGACAACATTCAGATTCGGGTCAACGCTCCGTTTTACATCTGGAACAACCAACAATACCAACCGCCATCGCCATCACGGACCGGGCTGTACCAGCTTTGTAACCGCGATACGTCTGGCAAATCAGATCCGTCAAAATGGTTGACGCTGTACTACCTTCTGGCCGCTGGTGATCGTCAAGCCGCCGTTGATTGGAGCCGGTCCGTTGCCACATCATCAGCGACAACTTCAACGCCAAAGGTTCCAGTGTCGAATCGACCGGAATCACGAAAGCCAAGTTTGGCAAAGCAGAGACTAATTTCGAACTTTGCGTTCGATCTCAAGTCGCTGAATCGAGGGCACTTACAAACGCGACCGGGTGCGAGCGAATTAGAAGCTCGGATCAGCGCTTATGAACTCGCGTTTCGCATGCAAACCGCGGCGCCGGAATTGGGGCTCAGTCTCAGCCCTTTGAATGGAAAATTAATGCTGCCGATGCAAATGAAGCAATTGGGAGGGCGAGCAGAACGGTTTCTGCGCAGAAGTTTCGAGGAAAAAAGACTTGGCCAGCAAAGCATGTTTGAAGCAACAGGCCAGTCTGTTAGGGGATTTGCAAGTTCGAGCCGCCTGTCTAGTTCTTGGCTTTACTTCACCGACGGCAAAAGAGACCGTATCGCTCCGATGCTCAAAAGGCTGAACGTCGGACAAGACAAGTTCGTTCCCATGGCGGTGTATGCAAAAACTGCACCTCCCAGCCCAAGGAGCTTGGTAGGCGCGGCGCCGCTTCCATTGAGCCGGGAAATGTCATTGTCAGTTGCTCAGGCGATTGAAAAACGATGGTCGCGGATGCAGCGTGACATCGAAAAGTACAATTCCCAGCATCACTATGGCTGGGGCGGACGCTGGAACCAATGGGATTCGATCGACGCAAACAATTTGTCCTCGAGTTGGTATGACAACCAGATCGAGGAGATCCTTGAAGGCATGGATTTTGGAGAGAATGAAGAGGCTGACGAAGAGCCTGCGATGATGGATTTCCAGTCCTTAATGTCGGGCCCCGGTACTGATGGGCTAGGCATCATGAACGAATCGCTGCTTGGTGAAATCGGAGCCGCAATGCGCTCTGCAGGCGGCGGAATGGGCTTCGGAGGTGGAATTGCCAGCGATTCACTTGTCAGAGGCAAACGCGGTTTCAAGAGTTTCGGCCCTTGGGCGACCAGCTTTGGCGACGGAGTTGACTCAGACGGAGAGCGTGTTACCGATTTTTATGGGGATGGCGAAATCAATGCAAAACACGATGCCTTAGCGCTTCCCCAAATGTATGTCGCCGCATCTCAACGGCCAATCCAAACCCAACCTGGAATGATTGCGATCCTTGCGGCTGACCATCTATCAAAACGCCTGGACGAACTGGAACGTCTTGCCGGCGAGCAGCCCGATGGTTTGGACAAAAGCCAACTGGCAGAGCAACGGGCAATGCAAGTGGTGCTCAAGAACATGAGCGTACTGGCGCAAGGCTGGAACAGAACGGACAATTTTGGGGTTATCAATGGACGTATCGTCCACGGCCTCAAACGATCAATCCACCAGCGTTTCAGGCCCACCCCGGTTACCAATGGTCTCTCGATTTGACCAGATACGCTGGGGGACTCTACAGCAACACCAACGACATGATCGAAGAAGTTGCCAAGCAATACGGTTCACCCAAGCCACTTGGTAAAATCGACGATCAGTCACGAAAGCGAATTGAACAGGCCCGGTCAAATTTCAAACCTGTCGAAGTTCGGTTTGATGCTGACGGATCAACTTTCCTTGTTGGCCCTGACGACAAGTTCGCTTTCTCCAGCACTAGCGATATGTACTTGACCGAGCAGTTGATTTGCGATGGCCAGCACATTGTTCAGATCTATGATGAAATTGGACTCGCCGCTCGCCGAGACGCGACGCCATCTCGCTTGGAGGAGTTGCGACAGCTGGCCCCTCATATGATCCCTGATGTTGATTCAATGATCGGGCACTTCGATGTTGAGCTGGTCCAAACCAACGATCAGTCGACAACCATCAAACTCACAGTCGCCGAGCCTGAAGAGATGGCGTCGGAAGAATCCGAATCCGATTCCGATGACAAGGAAAACTCGGAAACCGAAAAAGACGAACGAGACCAAGAGCAGGAGGTCGAGGAGAACTCGGTTTGTGTGATCGTCAAGTTTGACAATCAGGGCCGCATTCTCAATCGCCAATTGCTCTTCAATGGCGACGAGCTGTACTCGCTTGACTTCAGCTACGATGACGACAAGGTCACATCAAAGTGGAAAATCCAGGTCGAGCCTGAAGCTGACGCCGAATCAGACAAAGAAGCCGAAGCGAATCAAACGGAAGTCGCTTCATTCGAAACCGGTGAGAGCTCGTATCATTGCAAAGAGCTCGGCGCCGCTGAATCAGCATTTGAAATCGACTTGGACGAACAAGTCGTAATCGACATGCCTTTGATGAAACCAGAGTTTTACAAACAACTGATCGACAAGATTGAGCAAGCTGCCCAAAAAGACGACCAGGAGGAAGCTAAAGAAGGCCAGCAGCAACCGGCAGAACTGGACCTCAGCAAGCTTAACCGCGAAACGGCGGAGGAACTGGTCCGACTTTATCATCACTTTTCGGTCTCGCACCTACAGAATTTTTCTCACGATCAATGGAGAGGGCCGCAACATGTCTCCACAACGACTCCGAAACTCCAAAAACTGAAGAAGCACGCTGGTCAAAAGTACAAGAAAGGCGAAATGACGATTTTCGGGACAACTCGCCATCACAGCCTTTACCAAGTTCTTGGCCAGGACGAAGCGAAGAACTTCGAGTCGAGCCCTTTGTTCCAGTTCATCAACGCAAAAAATCGTTATGCAGAACGTAAATCTTCCGCCGAAGGCGAAGTAGCCGACGGCCTGATTCAACATATCTCTCTCTACGACTGGATTTGTCAGAATCCTTCCAGCGAGAACGTGCAGTCATTCCGCGATCGGTTCAAAGAATCGCCGCTCACATTGGCCTTACTTTTCAACTTGCACGGCCAAACGTTTCAGGTCGACGAAGTACTCAAGCTCAATGAAGATCCCAAATGGGAAGGAATGGCGCTGCTGGCCGCGACCAATCTCCACCACTCCGAAAAAATCAACGAGAAGATCTCGGCGGCGTTTTGGAAGTGGCAGGAGAAACTGGCTAAAGACGATCTGCATCCGATCCTTGTAGATTCGCTGCTGCAACGGATCCAGCCCGTTGATAATCAACGACTTTCCAAATATCTCTCAACCCGATTCGACCTGGTCGAGAAACTCGAATCGTTGCCGGCGATGGTTAGCTTCACCGAGCGAGTTAGTGTGTTAGGCGAGAAGGAATTGGCCGACAGAGGTTACGCGTTGATGCGAAAGCAACTCAAGATCGACTCCGAGCAGCCTCCGCTGCTGCATCGTTTCGCGTACGCCCAAGCCTTATGGGCCGGCGTCCGTGACAAACAAGCTCTCGAGCAATACGAGTTGATTCTGGCAGAGCTTGAGAAGAAGCAGATCCAACCTTCGCCCGGTTTCTTCGCTGCGATGGCGCGGCTGTGTCAATGCGTTGGCGACCTGCCCCGTACGGTCGAACTTGAAGAAAAAGCGCTTAGACTGGAGCAACCGTATCTTCCAAATGCGATCAATCTCCAGACGTTCCGACAACGATACCATTGGTTGTGGAGCCGATATGACGCAGCGCTAACCCAGATCGAATCCAACGATCCCGAGCGTTCAAAGAAGATTGATGGTCTGCTCGATCGTGCTTCTAAAACCTGGCGTCGTTGGAATGAAGTCGATCGGGACAACGTTGGATTACCCGTACAAATGGCAACGTTGCTCAGGAAAGCCGGACGAGATGATCTGGCTTGGGAATACCTTTCGACTTCAATCGACAAACGGCCCCGCGACGCGACCACCTATTTCAGTTTGGGCAGTTGGTATCAACAGCACGGCGATATGGAAACCGCCAGCAAATGGTACAAACAGGCGCCTCAGTGGGACACTGCCAATCCGCAGTGGATCATGACCTACGCGACTTCATTGAAGGAGCTTGGAAAGAAAAACGAAGCCAGGATCGAACTGAAGAAGATCATTGATGGAAAATGGGCGCCAGGTCTTCAAGGTTATGTGAATCAAGCGAAGAAGCAGCTGGATGAGCTGTAGCCCCGGAGGGCTTGTGAGTTGTGCGCCGTTTTGGCGTTAGTTGGACAGCGCCAGTTTCGCCATTTGGCTCTGCTTTTTTCAGAAACTTTGAGCCGTTTGGGCGCTAGCCCAATGGCCCTTACTTTGTAGCGGTGGAGCGCAAGCTCCCCGGTTTTATTCAAGCGGAACTCTGAGAAACCGGAGGGCTCGCGCCCAAACGCCTCAGTAAAGTGGCGCTGTCCAATTAGGCCGTGTTTGATCAATGTCAAAACGTAAATTCTTGGGCGGGCGAAGCTCCTGCTGAGCCGGTGTCATCTGGTGCTTCAGGCTCAGCAAGAGCTTCGCCCTCCCGAGGAAGAAATCTATTAAACTCGGCCTAGCCAGCAGTCACGGTTTGAAATCTGCGAACGTTTAAATAAAACATGAACAATTAAACCGGAATTCCCCCCCAATCAAATGGAAAACTCCCAAGTCAATCTTGACGCACTCTCGCCAATCCGACATTCTAAAAACCTAGCGCTAACTAATCTAATCCCGAGACCTCGAGGAAGATCATGGCTGAAAACGAAAACAAGAACCAACCGCGTCCGATTCCTGTCGACGACTCAGACACGGTCAGCAGCTACGCAAACTTTTGCCGTGTCACAGGGTCTCCCGAAGAGCTGATCGTTGACTTTGGCATGAACGCTCAACCGATGGGAAGCAACGATCGCCCAGTTGAAATCTCTCAGCGAATCGTACTGAATTTCTACACCGCCAAGCGCTTGCTCCACGCATTGCACGTTTCAGTGCAACGACATGAAGAGGTGTTTGGCAACATTGAAACCGACATTCAAAAACGCGTCATCAGCAAAGAAGCACAGGCGTAGTATACGTCAAAAAGAGAAGCCAATGCAGCCGCGGCGCACGCGGGCGATTGACTTCTTGATCAGAGCACATCGACAACCCAAAAGCCAACCGGGAACCGGTTGGCTTTTTTTAATTGACGTTTGACTCAGCGACTGATCAGTTCGGCCCGGCGATTACGCCTCGCCTTACCAGCGGATCTTCCCAACCATTTGCTCCCTTAACCTTGGCACTCGGGAAGATACTCCGACAGAACGCCATCCAACGAGATTGGCCCTTTTTACTCTCTTTATTGAGAGTTAAATTGTGACAATCACCATAATCAATTTTTAAACGAAACCTTGGATCAATCATGGCCAAACTTACAATCAATGATGTCGACGTCGCCGGTAAGAAAGTCTTTATGCGAGTCGACTTTAATGTGCCACTTGATGACGATTTGAAGATCACCGACGAGCGCCGCATCGAGATGGCTTTACCGTCGATCAAATCGGTTATCGAGCGCGGTGGCCGATTGATTCTTGCCAGTCACCTCGGGCGCCCCAAAGGCGAACCGAATCCGAAGTTCAGTCTCGCGCCTGCCGCCGAGGCACTGTCCAGGCATGTCGGCCAAGCGGTCAAGCTTGCATCGGACACTGTTGGCCCTAATGCAACTGAATTAGTAGAGAATCTCAAGGACGGTGAGATCGTCTTGCTTGAAAACCTTCGTTTCGACGCGCGTGAAAAATCAGGCGACGAAGCCTTCGCGGCTCAGTTGGCCGAGTTCGCCGACGTCTACTGCAATAACGCGTTTGGAACTTGTCATCGCGAGCACGCGTCAATGTACGGTGTGCCTGCCGCGATGGGTGGAAAACCAAAAACAGTTGGTTCGCTGGTGGAAAAAGAGATCAAGTACCTCAGCGGTGTGATCTCCACACCTGATCGTCCGTTCGTGGCAATTCTCGGCGGCGCCAAAGTATCGGACAAAATCAAAGTCATCGAGAACCTAATCGGAATCTGCGATCACATCCTGATCGGCGGCGCGATGGCCTATACGTTTTCACTCGCTCAGGGTGGAAAAGTCGGCAAGAGCCTAGTCGAGCCCGACAAAGTCGATCTTGCCAAAGAACTGATCGCCAAAGCCGGTGACAAACTGGTGCTTCCTGTCGATACTCATTGCGGAGACGATTTTAACAAAGATTGCAACAAGCAAGTCGTCGCCGCCGGTGAGATCGCCGACGAGTTTGAAGGCTTGGACATCGGCCCCAAAACCGCTGCTCAATTTGCAGACATCATCAAGTCTGCGAAAACCGTTGTCTGGAACGGACCAATGGGTGTCTTCGAAATGCCTCCGTTCGACGAAGGTACAAAGATTGTCGCTCAGGCAATTGCAGATTCCGAAGCCATCAGCATCATCGGCGGAGGCGACAGCGCTGCGGCGATCGCTCAGCTTGGATTCGAAGACTCGGTCACCCACGTCAGCACCGGTGGCGGTGCAAGCTTGGCGATGCTCGAAGGCAAGTCGTTCGCGGCAGTTGACGTGCTGGATGAGAAGTAATCGGCGCAAACCAGCCTGGTTAACTTTAGGGCGGCGATTGCGGATTCAAGCAGTTTCAAGGGGTTTAGCGAGGAACAAACCGAAGCCACATTTCATCGAGGCTTTAAGGCTCTATAGCGCTACACTGTCTTTAACCGGCGGCAGCGTTTCTTTGAACTCTTGATCGCCGCACTACGCACCGGCGGGGCATCGATTAGAATACGCGATTCTGCAACGAACCTATTTTTGATTTACCCGTCATTCTCCCGTCATGCTCAACAATGCGCCACTCAAGACACTAAAATACGATGGACTGACCGTCGAAGGCTACTCTCGCGCGGCAGTGCAGTCTTATTGGCGAATCCCCGAGCTGAAACTTGGTTTCGATCTTGGCGCGCATCCTTGGGACTTCATGGGAGTGCCCACCTGGTTCATTACTCACTGCCACCTCGACCATATCGCCGCGCTTCCTCTATACGTTGCCCGTCGGCGATTGATGAAGATGGCGCCGCCAAAAATCTATCTGCCAGCCTATGCGGTGGACGCAGTTCGAAGGATGCTGGACTCATTTCAAAGACTTGATCGAGGCCGCATGAATTGTGATCTCATCGGAGTGGAGTCCGGTCAGGAAATTGAACTTTCGAGAGAACTGATCGTCAACGTCCTCAAGACCAAGCATACCGTCCCGAGCGTTGGCTACGCGATCTCCGAACGACGAAAGAAACTCAAGCCCGAGTTCCTCGAGCTCTCTGGAGAGCAAATTCGAGACCTGCGCGAAAGCGGAACTGAAATCACTCACGAAATCCGTTTGCCCCTGATCGGATTCACCGGTGATACGTCAGCCGAGGGTCTTGATGACAACCCGCTGTTCTACCAGACGAAAATTCTGATCACTGAAATGACTTTTATTGCCGACGACCATCGCAAGGAGCTGATCCGCAAGAACGGTCATATGCACCTTGACGATTTCGTTGAGCGACAACACAAATTCAAGAACGAGGTCGTGATCGCCGGTCACTTCAGCACGAGATACAATATGCATCAGGCAAAGAAAATCGTCACCAAGCGATTGCCCGATATGCTTGATGGGCGCTTGAAGCTGTGGGTTTGATGAGTTTATGAATTCTGGAAAACCATCAGCAGACGATCAGCCGAGCGCGCCAGTGGCGGAGCAAGTTCATCCACGCGGTTGTGCAACGTTTCGACCTCGAGTTACTTCGCCACGGTCGCTTTACATTCACATCCCGTTCTGCCGACACCGCTGCGGCTATTGCAACTTTACCCTCGTTGCTGGCCGGGACCATCTGATTGAGCGCTTTCTTGATGCGCTTCAAACGGAACTCTCGTGGCTGAGCGACAGTTTCGAATTGGACACCCTTTTTCTGGGTGGAGGAACACCAAGCCATCTTTCTCCACGACAGTTGGATCGTGTGAGCGAGATAATCAGTTCCAGATTTACGCTTGCCGATGGCGCCGAGGTCACAGCCGAGTGCAACCCAAACGATTTGAATCAAGCTTGTGGTGAAGCGCTGGCCAAACTGGGAGTCAATCGTGTCAGCCTCGGCGTCCAATCGCTGCAACCAGGCAAGCTCAAGACCCTCGAGCGCGACCATAATATTTACGACATCAAGAACGCGATCGACGTCGCACACTCGTTCTGTAACTCGGTTTCAATTGACTTAATCTTTGCCGCTCCCGGAGAGACGCTCGGACAATGGGAGTCCGACCTCGATCAAGCGATCGGACTGAACCCAGATCACATTTCGACTTACGAATTGACGTACGAAAAAGGAACCCAATTCTGGAACCGGCTCAACCGTGGGCAACTATTCCAATCTGACGAAGACTTGCGTGCTCAGATGTACTGTAGCGCAATTGAGCGACTCGCCAACGCGGAAATGATGCAATACGATATTTCCAGTTTTGCCAAGCCTCAACATCGATGTCGACACAATGTCGTCTACTGGACGGGCGATCCCTATTTCGCGTTCGGACCAGGAGCATCGAGATTCGTTGATTCGATCCGTCAGACAAACCATCAAAGCACGATGAGCTACCTGAAACTGGTTGAGCAGCAACAACCACCCGTCGCCGAATCGGAACAGCTTGACGCGATCAACTCAGCAAAGGAACGATTGGCAATCGGATTGCGAATGATCGATGGAGTCAATGCAGAACGATTCAAATTAGCCACCGGAATTAGTGTTGCGGAAATCCTGGGCGATCTTGCCAGTCAATTGCAGGACAACGAAATGCTAATCCAAGCCGATGGTTGGTGGCGTCTGACCACCCAGGGAATTCTGATTTGCGATTGGATCAGTGGCGAAATTGTCAGTGGTTGAAACGTATGCCGAGGGAAAACACAAGCACGAAGCGTAATCGCCTCGCGCTTGAATGTGTCGCACAAGGTGGCGAGATACTCCGACAACTAAATCATCGTGTCAAAACGAGTCAGTGAACACGACTTCTTCCAGGGGCAACTGACCTGGCTTGTCCCAAGGTTCTTCAGTTTTTTTTCCGATCGCAATCATCGGTCCCATTACGTGATCATCGGGAAGCGAAATCAGGTCGGCGACTTTCTCAATCTCAAATCCGATCATTGGACATGAGTCTAAACCAAGTGCTTTGGCGGCAAGCATGATGTTTTGCATCGCCATTCCGATCGAACGCTGTGCTTCATCGCGTTGAAGCCATTCCTTTCCCTCGTGAAACGGCCCCATCCAGTTGACCAAAAGTTCCCGCACCGCGTCGGGCGCGTTCTTCCAATATCGATTGGGTTCTTTCTTCCAAGCATGAACATCGGCGGTCATGATGATCAAGAGCGAAGCATCAGTCATCTGGGCTTGGTCGTTACCTAGCTCTCGAATCTGCGTTCTCTTTTGAGGATCCTTTACAACAACAAACCGCCAGTGCTGAATATTAAAACTCGTTGGGGCCTGAATTGCTGCTTCGAGGATTTTGGTTTCATCCTCAGTAGAAATTATGTGTCCTGGGTCAAAATGCTTTACCGACCGCCGGCCGTAAATCGCGTCAAATGTTTCCATGATTCCTTTTGCCAATCTAAAATACCCGTAAACCGTTTGTCTTGTTTGATCAGTGGTGCATCACTTCGTTTTGTAGCGATGCATTGATGGCCAACCTAGCGTGACATACTCGTCCACTGAGCTGATGAAGTGCGGGTGAGAGGATTCGAACCTCCACGTCCTAGGGACACATGAACCTGAATCATGCGCGTCTGCCAGTTCCGCCACACCCGCCGGTGTTCGTCATTTCAACTCTGCCATTTCTACCCTACTATTTAGCTCTTTAATTGTCACTGGGGTTTGCATCCACCGCATCATTGAACTGATTTTGCTGTGCGATTTTGCTTTTGATGAGTTGAAGCTGACTGCTGGCGTGGCTAACGATTTTCTCATAGCCTTCTTCTCCCGCAAACTCCATTTGAATTCGCACCAACAGATCGTGAGCTTTTTCCAATTGATCAGGTGAGGAATTACGAGCCTTGTTGATTAACTCACTAAGCCTGTCATGGCTGCGAGGAAACTCATCGGACAGGGTCAGCCGTTTCAACCTTGCTTCGGATTCCTGATAAATGTGTCGTTCTTTGCCATCGGGATCAACCTGGTCGACCAATTTGCTGTAGATCTGGATCGCTTCGACGGCTTTATCGTCTTGTTCGCATCTGACTGCTTTGGAAAAAAGCTGCCAGTTCTCAGAGTCCACACGTGTGCTTCGGTTGCGCTCGGTGTGATAAACAAGCGACTTTCGGAACGACTGGTAGTATAAATCTTCGGCTTGTTCGGCCAATTCGCCGCCGCTATTCATCACTGGCGCGATTTTGATTCTGGCTTCGTTCCACTTCGCTGAACTATCGGATGCGACCAACGTTTTGACTTCATCTACAATCTTTTGTTGGCTCTTGGGGAAGAATAACATGAATCCGGCAAAAGCGAAAATTGAAAGCAGCGCCACGATTTGGAATGTCATCCGTTTGTAGAATGGCAGATCGGAAACCTTCCTCTTTTTTTTCTTCTCCATGCCCAACAAGCGTTGAGCTTCCGTTTTATCCTGGCCGGCAGTTAATGGATTGAAGCCACCTGAGACCTGGCTGACAGCGGCCTTTTTGGTGGCATCGATGTTTTTGATCTCGTCAAACGCCATCGAAATCGCACGCGCCGAATGCGGACGTTTCCTCGGATCAGGGGAAAGCATCTGGGAAACAATTTTGTCGAGCCAGATCGGGCAATTGAGCAAGTGCGTGGCCACCGAAGGAACTGGAGCGTTCAGCTTTTGCCGTTTCATGCGCCCCATCGTGTCGGGCGGGTAAGGCAGTTTGCCCGTCAACATTTCAAACAGGATCACGCCCAGCGAATAGAAATCTGATTTGCGCGACGCACCTTCGGAGAATTGTTCAGGGGCCATATAAGCCGCGATGTCTAACTCGCGTTGTTTTGTCGCGTCCCAACGCCGGCGTTTCGAACGATTAAGCCGAAGGTCAGAGATCTTGATTCGATGATCCGGCGTTACCAGAATTTTCTCGGGAGTCAATTTTGAATGGATCAAATCCAGCGAATGCAAATAGCGAAGAACTTCCGCAATCTGCTGGCCGTATTCGACGACCAAGTCGGTCGTTAGCTTGCCGCGACGGGAAAGAATGGACGTCAGCGATTCTCCTTCAACCAGTTCGGTCGCAAAAAAGATTTTGTTGTCATCTGAAACGCCAGCGCCAAACACCCGTACCAGATTCTTGTGACTCAGCTTCTGAAGCTCGTTGACCTCTCGCTCGATCTTGTCGAGTGCAGTGCTCCATTGGATAGTCGGCGGAACCGAAATAAACTTCAGTGCAACATCTCGATCCTGCTCCGTTTGCCGCGCATGATAAACCTTCTGTCGGCGATTTCTGCCGAGTTTCTTGATTATCAAAAATGGGCCGACGTACGTGTTTTCCACGTGACACCTGGAACGAAGGGAAGCAGAAACGAAAGGCTTGATAACAGCTTGGCCATAACTTTTACCTTGCACCTATCATAAGCCCATAGCCTCCTTTTTCAAAAAGAAGTTCACCGATAATTGAACGATCTCGCCCATAAGCGTTTTGGCTAGGTAAAGACTGTTAATTTTACTGAGCTCAGAGCACGCAAAGAAAGCGAATCGGGGCACTAAATGCTCGTGGAAGTTTTCAATTCAATCGCTGGATTCGAGGTTGATTGGTACTTAATGGTAACCCGACGTGTTAGCGAGGGATGTCTGGCATGAAATCCCTCGCTAACGCGTCGGGTTACCAAT
>CALJOA010000113.1 GCA_937981585.1 uncultured Pirellulaceae bacterium
ATGCATGACTCAATAAAGCCAAGATTTCGCGCCATAGACAAAAGATTGAGCCCAACGGCAAAAAAAGACATCAAATCTGTCCACAAACAAACGCCAAAAAACAGACATCAAAAAACTGAGACGCTCGGTTATCAATAATTCGCAATTCAAGAAAATGTCGGGCGCGTCAAGAGTGCCCGTTCTACAGAATGTCCGGCATCGAACGCCGCCTTGGCTGCGTTGGGAACCGTGTCAGTCCGTTGGGAAGCGTGTCGGTTCAAGAAAGCTAGTTTGCTAGTTGTTCAATCGCCAGTCAGGAATAACCAATGAAAATTTCGCTTTCGAAAATTGCTTACGCTCGTTCGGGCGACAAAGGCGACGGCAGCAACGTTGGTGTCGTGGCATATAACCAACAGTGCTACGAAATCATCAAGGGAGTGTTGACGACTTCGCGAGTCAAAGAGCACTTCAAAGAGATTTGTTTCGGGGATGTCGATCGTTACGAAGCCCCGAATCTTCTGGCGTTGAATTTCATCCTGCATGATTCGCTTGGCGGTGGCGGAAGTGAAAGCCTCAAGACCGATGCTCAGGGAAAGACACACGGGTTGGGAATTCTGTTCATGGAAATTGAAGTTCCTGATGATTTCGAACTGCCCGTTCGTCCGGCCAGCGTTTGTTAGAACCGTCACTGAAATATTGAGCCAGGCATGAAAACCTATGTCACGATTGTTTTCGGTTTGTTTGTGTTCTGGACTGGGTTGCTTCGCTCGATCGAAGCCCGGGAGTTCAAGCCGAACGCGTTTTACTTTTGCTTGACGATGGCTCTGGTTGCGATTGCGGCAGGATTCATCTACCGAATCAATCGGCCAAGGATTGCGACGGTTGTTGCGGTGTCCGCGGGCGCGATGGTGCTGGGATTCTATCTGTTTTGCTTTATTAAAGAGCCAGAGAACGATGCCAACGTTAGAGTTGCATTGGTGATCGTGGCGGCGCTCGGACAATTGTCGTTAGTTTTGCTTCCGGCGAGTCGACCCACTATCTCGTCCACTGGCATTGAATCGTCTGTCGATTAGAGAATTGGGTTGTATACTCCTTAAGTTTCGGTTGTTCGCCATAGTAGCGGCCCTCTCAGAAGCTGTGATTTTTTCAAAACACTCCCTAACAACACCAGCCTTTGGCGGCTACGGTTAACGGCGATTCATCCCTGGCTAACGCCAAAACGGCAGTTAATCGGGGTAATCATCGCGTGGGTTTCACTCAGGTTGAGTTGTTGGTCGTCATTGCGATTATCGGACCACTGGTCGGTATGTTACTGCCAGCGGTTCAGCAGGTTCGCTAGGCCGCCTCACGAACGGTCTGTGGCAACAACCTTTCTCAACTGGTGATCTCGCGGCCCACAATTGCGAGTTTGGTCATCAGTACCTTCCACCTGGTGTCATGCACGATGCTGCGGGGCCAATTCTGTTACAGGAGAAAGGTGCGCTTCTTGGCCGGCAGAAAATAGTCTCAATGCCAACGTTGTTCAAGCTTTCTAGATGCCAAAAACTCGCTTGGCGTTTTCGGTTGTTAACTGGCCAAACTCCTCTTCCGACATCCCGCGCTCCGCCGCAATGCAGCTTGCCGTGTGCTGTACCATCGACGGTTGATTGGGGCGAACTGAGCGATGTGGATGTGGCGAAAGGTAAGGCGAATCAGTTTCGATCAGGATGCGATCGGCCGGAATCCGTTTCGCGATCTCGCGAAGTTGCTCGGATTTCTTGAACGTCACCATTCCGGCAAAACTGATGTACATGTCCAAGTTCAGACAGGTCTCAGCAGTCTCCCATTGCCCGGTAAATGAGTGCATTATCCCGATGATTCTGTTGTTTCGCTGGTGTTGGGCGAGCGCCGACAGAATATCGGCTTCGCAATCCCGCATGTGAATCACAAGCGGCTTGTTGACTTCGAAGGAAAGCTCAATGTGCTTAGCGAACCAAGTTTCTTGGATGTCAAAGGGGCAATAGTCCCAGTGCCGATCAAGTCCAGTCTCACCGATCGCGACGACTTCTTCTTCGACCGCGAGTGATTTGATGGCGTCCCAATCAGATTCATTCGTTTGGGAGCAATTATTGGGATGAATTCCAACGGCCGCAAAAACGAAGTCGTGTTCTTTAGCCAACTCCAAGCATCGTTGGCTTGTTGAAACCGTTGTGCCGATCGCCGTGATTCCGACCAAGCCCGCGTCCTGCGCGTTTGTGAGGACTTCAGGTAGCTTGGCAGTCAGCTGGTCGTCGTCCAGATGAGCGTGAGTGTCGAACAGCGGCATGTTGACCAACCGGTTCCCAAAAAGAATAGCCGCACGGATCTAGCCGCTGAAGGCAGATGGAGAAATTCTGAGATCAAATCGTCTTTGAAATTGCACGGTCACCCGATTGGCGGATCAGTGCTAGATCAACAGGCCGACGTTTGGAACATTCTTCGTCGGCGTTGTGCCAGTGCATGACTTCGTCTTCACCTTGTCGCCAACACAGACAAACCTGTTGTCCTTTTCTGGTTGCCGGGAAATCCACGTAACCCTCATTGGCCGAGGTTGGGATTGCATTGATGCTTACAATCTCTCCGAAGAATTGATCCAGTACCGCGGATTTCTGGTTGTTGGATTCCTCGATGGCGTGGAGCTCTTTGGAATACTCGTTGTCGTCGTTGGGGCGACCCTCGGTCAAGTAAGCTAGGCGTTCCCGGGTTTCATTGATCTCGCGGGACAGTACAACGATATCCTCAACAATTATGCGCACCAAAGGCAGCGTTTGATTCGCTTCGCGAATTGTGAATCCCTTTTCCAAGCTTGAACTTGTCATCAACAGAGCCTTTAAACTTCAAAGTGAACAGCGGAGGGAAAGACGGCTTCCGGGGAATTATAGCTCGTTTGACCCTCAAATGAATGGCGCCGGTCTGGATACAGAATTAGATGGCGAGCGTTTTTCCTCCGAACCTCCGAGAACCAGACAGCTCACGCTTAGTGATCCAGTAAATTTTCAATAATCGACTATGCTGGCTCTAAGGCTCAGCATTACAAATTCGGCGTCGAAAGTACCAATTCGTACATGTCTCGCTTGGTCGGGCGAAAAGTGTTCCGATTGGGTAAAAATAGGCTTCAAAATCCGGTTTTAACTCAAAAACCCTTTGTTTCGGCTTCAGTTTTTGTTGACTCTTCAAATTATGTGCATAGAGTGGTAGATGAGTTAACGTCTTTTTTTAAAGTGTCAAGCCCACAAATGCGGGTGTCCCAAGAAGGGCCGCTAAAGACGTTCGTTCCGCTGGAGCGGAATCTTTTCAAAGGAATGCGGGAATGCTAGTTCTATCGAGAAAGAAAAACGAAAGCATCGTGATTAACGACGACATTACGATTGTTGTCGTTGAAATCCGTGGTGACAAAGTACGTTTGGGCGTTGAAGCTCCCAAAGAGGTGCCGGTGCATCGACGAGAAGTCTACGATGCGATCAAACGCTCAGAGCAACAAGCCAGCAACGGCACGGCAGACGCCTCTTCAGGGCAAAGCCGGCCAGCCTCGGAAGTCGAATAAACGATTCCGCCGAAGAAGTTTGTTGTTCCGATGCGGTTTGAGATGTATGTCTGCAGTTCGGTCTCTGCGGTTTCCTTGAATTCTCCGTCCTGTCTGAATTAGCGTCCTGGAGCCTGCCAATTTTTCGGTGATTGGAATTCTTTTCAGGCCTTGACGATTAACAAGGCAGAAGACTATTTTAGTTGGCTTGGCCAAATGACGATAAGCCTTCAAAGTCAGGTTTTTTTGATTTTAGTCATGTGACCGGCCCCTTCGTCTAGTGGTCTAGGACTCCGGCCTTTCACGCCGGCAACACGGGTTCGAGTCCCGTAGGGGTCACTGAAGCATTCTGAGCCTCGGGAATTATTAACATTCCCGAGGCTTTTGCTTTTTCTGCGCTGCCTTGCGCTGCTGTTCTAGGGCGTGCCTGCGTCGGATTTTGCGTCAACTTTTTGGACGTAAATGGATCATTCTCACGTGCACGATCAAAGTCAGCTTGGATCACCTTGTGGTAATGTTTTAGGGCTGTGACGATGTCATGCCCAAACCACTCGGTCACAACTTTCATCGTGTAGCCGGCCCGGCAAACGTCGTTGGCGGCAGACAATCGCAGATTGCGAAACGGGTTTGGAAATTTTGGAACACCAGCCTTTTCGCGAATCCGGTTGAAGCTAGTTCGCAGGTTGGCATCCCGGTGCCGGTACGTTGGATTGTCGATCACGTATTCAGACTTATCGGCTGTAAGCTCAAAGTGGTCAGCAAGCTGTTCCTCGAGTCGCCCAAATAGCGGAATTGATCGTTCGGTTTTACCGTAACGTTTCGTTTTCGGCGAAGTTACGAGGATCTGCCCATTGGCCCAGTTCACGTGAGGCCACTTGAGATTCACCAATTCAGACGGTTCTCGTAGCCCGCCAATTCGACCGAGCGCGATGATCGTCCGCCAGGTAGAGTTGGGACATGCGTCGATCATTTTCTCATAATCTTCGATAGGCAAAATGAAGTGGCCGTCCGGGTTTACCTCACTGCCGGTCTTCAAATACTTAAACGGATTCTCTTGAATCCAGCCAATCCGTACCGCATATCCGAATGCTGTCTTACACACTTTGATGTCCTTCGATGCAGTTGCTTCAGCCCTCTCTTTGATTCTCGCCAATTGAAATCGAAAAGCAGCCTCGACGGTAATTTCACTGATTAGCTTGGTTCGCGGTTCATGCTCATTGAAATAGCTGATCAGGTTGTTGAGTGAAGACTGTTGTTTCTTCACAGTCGATAATTCGCAATCAGCCTTCCGTTGCGACTTGTACCACTCGCGGAAGTCTTCAAGTGATGGAGCCTTGGCCAGTTCTTTGTTTTCACGTCGTTCACGTAGAAGGTTTACGTCCTGTGCTGCATCACACAAGCCAAGACGTTTCAACTTCTCGTAGACTGGCTTGTCGAGGTCGAGGAGCCAGCGTCGTGTACCCGGTGCCGGAGTCAGATTGTTTTTCAGGGCACCGATCAAGTCATCAATCATTCCGCAGAATTTATTCGCAGCCGATTCTCTCATCGCGCCAAGATGTATCGTTGGTCGCTTCCCGGTGGGGAGCGTCGGCTGGTATCGCCAGAGGGTCTTGCCCTCGTCACGCCCCTTGCCTTTTACTCGCTGTGGTTTCGCCATCGTTGACGTCCTCCTTGTTTTGAATTGAAACTGGTTTAATTGTTACTAAAGGGCTTCGCCCCTGCTTGCGGTCAACTGTCACGAGGCCAGCCGCCTCGAACTTGTGGAGAATCGTCCTCGCCGTTTCAGTTGTGACCCGGAAGGGTCTGAGTTTTGTTGGAGTCAATTTGATTTCCGTCTCTTGTTTGAACCCGTAGCAATACCAGATTGCCATTGCAACGTTGAGTGCTTTGCGTCCCAGTGGGATCGCAACTTCTAGCCATTCGAGTGGAATTGGCCCTTTGATGAATCGACCGCCTTTAGGCAACAAGGGATACTTGGGGACGACTGTGGGGGTTCGGTCGAAGTGTTGTGGCTTATCGCCCAAAATTGATGTACCGGAGATTGCCTGCGGCCTCGTGAACCTTCGTGGATCAAATGACATTGTTACTCCAGCCTTCTGTACGAGAATCAAGCCGATTGCAAAGTTGGATTACCTTGTCCCACATCTTTTTACCGCGTCCGTCAACGTAGCGGTCGGGGTAACGGACAATCTCAGCATCCGTGCGCAGTTCAAAACCGTTCAGAACTTCACGGCTTGCCTCTGCCATCAAACGCTTAGTTCGTTCAACGGCTATCTCGATCTCATCAATGTCTGCTTCGATTAGTATCGCGTCGTGAACAGGACAACAGACCTTAATACCGGCTTCCGTCGCCAGGCAGCATGCAAGTCGCATCATCTCAGCACCGTTTGCCTGGCAGGGGAAGTTCGCAACAGTCCTCGCCTTTGTTTTTCCCGCAATATATAAAGTCCATCCAAACACTGTTTGAATTTTTCCATTAAGCATGGCGCTGTCTACATTGGCTTTTGACCATTTCCAAAAGGCGGGGTAGGCCTCTTTGTGCCTACGTAACAAGCAGCGTGCGATAACTAGAGGAGAGTTGAGCGAAAGGGCAAGTCCGTATTCAGACATGCCATATTGCACTCCGAGAGAGCATACTTTGTACATCGCTCGCTCATCAGGATGACTTTCCTTCGTCGCCCAGTCTGGAACCGCACTGACGAATTTCGCAAACGCGAGGTACGGATCTCCTGAATCGTACGCCTTCAGCATATTTTCATCGCCAGAAAGTGCTGCACCTATCCCGAGTTCCTGCATCGACCAATCAACGTAGGCAATTGCTTTGTCTAATGACGGTTTGATCAACGACCGAAGCCACGAAGAAGCGCCGAAGATGAATTTGTTTGTACTTGGTTGGTTACGGCTCGTTTTTTAGGAAAACGGGGAAAGCAGGCAGCGGTTACGGCCATCGTGGCCAACGCTGAGCTTCTCGAGTCTTAGATCCGATAGGTCTCGACGAAGTTGTCGCAATAAACCAACCTGCGGAACCCTTTTCTCCTGCTGGCGAAAAGTTTCTTGGTCAAGTTTAAGCCTGCCGTTCTCAAATGTCGGCCAAGGTATATTCTCCTTCTTCAACCAAGCTCGAAATTTATCTTCACGAAACGACAGTCCCTCAAATACGCCGTAATGACGATCAACATCACGGACGAGGTCTTCACGAACTTCATCCCATTTCTCCCGTAGTAACTCGTGGGCATTGCAGTCGATCGGCACCCCGTTACGTTCCATGGTCGCCACCGCGACGGTGTATCTTCCACGAAGCAGTGCACGTGGAAGATCAATAAAGCCGTACATTTTTGCGAGCAGACGCTCGGTCGCTGCCACATCAGAGTGGCAATAGTCCAGCAAGCTTTTCATCTCCGTTGATGTGTACGGCTTACCACGCATAGCTAGTTGCTTCATGTCCTCTTTCTCCGCGACGTCGATACTACTCAAGCCAAATTGAGCCAGTGCGCCCAGCAAAGAGAATCCCGCAACTGTGGGTACTCCATTGTGCATGTTTTTGAATTCCACGAAGAGGTCGACAATCCTTTTCGGAACTGGCCATCCAAGTTGTAGAAAACAGCCCCATTCGGCAGATGAAAAGTACGCGACCACTAGCGTTTTCTCGCAAACTGAGAACGGAGCAACGGGCTGCCGCCCGAGTTCATCGGCAGACATTCGCACCAGCTTCCCGCTAAAGAACTCTTTGGCAACCATGCAGACAACCTCGGGGTTTTCACCGGGTGGTGACGAAAACTCAAAGTCTACGACCCAGACTTGATCAAAATGGTCTTTGAGGCCGCGAGTCATAGCTGCCCTCTTAACCGTTTAAGTATTGGGTGGTCGATCGAGTCAATTAAACGAGTCTGAAAGCAGAGTTGCAGTAGCTCGCTTAGGGATTTATCCGGCCAATTCGGCTCAGGTATCACTCCCTGTGCAACGTTAACGTCATACATCCCTGCGTCCATGTTTGACTCTACGCGTATCCATTTTGACTTTGCGATTTGGGCCGCCGCCAACGCGGATTCGTTCCATTGGTTAGCTTTGAATTGCCCGGGGAGTTTTACCGGCCAAAGAAACACGTTGCCTTGACGGTCTACGGTTGTAAACAGGCAAACTGGCTTAGAGCCTATCCCAGAACTGAACCATTTCTGTCTTGCTCCGTATCACTGCTGCATAGACAACAACGATTCACGGAGGTTAATAATGGCGGAGCCAGGATCACCGACAGGTTCATGGATTCTACCGGATGAACTTTGGAT
>CALJOA010000114.1 GCA_937981585.1 uncultured Pirellulaceae bacterium
CAAAATGTTGGGTCCGTCGGGTGTCGGCATTTTGTGGGGCAAGCAGGAAATCCTCGAGTCGATGCCGCCGTTTCTTGGTGGTGGAAGTATGATCGATCAGGTCACGGTGGATGGGTTTACTCCGGGCGAGCTTCCCGCTCGTTTCGAAGCTGGCACGCCACCGATCGTCGAAGCCATCGGGTTGGGCGCGGCGATTGAATATCTCAATCCAATTGGGCTCGATGCGATCCGTCAGCATGAGCAGGACTTGGTCACGGCAGCTTGCGCCGTCGTTTCAGAGATCGAGGGTCTGCGAATTCTGGGGCCTGCTGCCGATGAGCGATCCGGGCTGGTTAGCTTTGTTGTCGATGGGGTTTCGCCGCAGGACATTTCGATTTTGTTGGACCAGCAAGGCGTTGCCATTCGCGCCGGACATCACTGTGCAATGCCGCTTCATCAGCATTTGGATATTCGCTCCAGTTGCCGAGCGAGTTTTTATCTTTACAACACGCTTGAGGAAGTCGAATACTTTGGCGAGACGCTGAAGAAGGTGGTTGCCAAGCTCCGCTGATCTACTTTTTCTTTTTCATCAAAAAGTAAATCACCCAGATCTGCAAAACACCAAGCAGCAAAAAGAAGATCCCGATTCCGATCCAGCGCGCGTTACCTGCCCACGTGTAATCGTTGCGCCACGGCTGGCTGGCGCAGATTGCTCCCACGACAAATGAAGCCAGAATCGAAACTGCTAATTTTCCAAGTAATATTGCGCGCCACATGGCTGGTTTGGTGGACTGAGGTTTTATTGACGGAGAACTGTGTTCTAACTGAATTTTAGATTGCCGTTTTAGATTTAGTTGGAAGGGTGCCTAGGATTGAGAGTTGGCGTGGCTGAGTTTGAGAATCCGGGTGGCTAGGGTAAAGAATTGGGGTGGCTGGGGTCGAGCCTAAGCGAGCCCCAGAGGTTTTCAAAGCCAGAATAAAACTTCGCGATCTGGGGGCTCCTCGCTCGTGCCTTGCGATCCGACCCCAGCACCCCACACAACTTGTTTGACTTAAGACTGAGGTTTGCGGCCGATGAATTGATAGTATGGAGTTCGTAGCAGCGGAACATACGGCATTCGGTTGCGTTCTTCAACCAAATGAACCTGCTCAAAATGACTCATCAAAAATGGAAGGTGGTCTGGAGACGGAAAGACATTGTCAGTCGCAAACCATGGTTGCCACAATGTGCGGGCGAGCCATTTTTGTTTCTTTAAACCTTCAGGCGGATACTTGCGGCCCACATAAAAATCGACGACACCAATATGACCGCCCGGTTTAAGCATCGCCAAAGCATTCTCGATCGCCGCAAACCAATCTGGAATCATTGTTAGCGAATATGAAAACGTAACCACGTCGGCCAATCCTTCGGGGGGGCGAAACTTGGTCGCGTCAGCCGCGACAGCCTCGGCGTTGTTCCAGTTGCGAGTTTTGAAACGCTCGGTTGCAACGTTAAGCAGCGACTCCGAGAGATCAACGACATAGACTTTCTTGAGTTTGTCGATATCGCCAGAAAGGTTCTCAATGTTGGAGCCGGTTCCGCCGCCCATATCAACCCAGATGCCACCCTCGGGTTTGGGTATCGTGGCCCAGAGTTCTTCACGCCCTTTCAGCAAACGTTTGCGAAAATCGTCGTAGGCGTTCGCTTGGCCGCCGTAGAAGCTTTCCATTCGCTCGGCATGATTGTCGCCACGAACAGGTTTTACCAGCATGTGGTAAAGCACTTTCATGTCGGATAGAAAAGCCATGGATATATAAGCGTCTAGTCAGGTGAACAAGTAAAAAATGTGGTGGTTCAACTTCGGTGAAAGCGTGTTCCAAGTCGGGCATGCTATTGCGAACCGGGGCTAGCGCCCAAACGGCTTATAGCTCAGACCAAAAACTAAGCTGGCCACATTGGCAAACGATCCTATGCACTTAGCTCAGCGATGTAAAAGCTACCGTAGGTATGGACGCGATCTTTTTCATGAAGTCGTTGGGCCAACGGCTCGTCGTAGGAAAGCATCGGGCTGACTTTTAGAATCTCGCCGTTGCGATTGATTTTGACTTCGTCGATGAAATCGGTTCGCAGCCCACCGCTTCGCCAAATAATACGTGCTTCGGGAGCGGCTCGGTCGACAATCGCTTGCCATTCGGATTCGAGCAACGGGAAGAACTGATCGCTCAGCCAATCCATGTGGTCGAGCAAAATGTATCGCGAAATCTTGCCGTCGTATTTTTCGAGGAAGCCCTGAACGGAGTCGGTATGTGTAGAGACTCGATCAACCAAGCCGCCCTTGAGCGCCTGGAAGTTATCGGGCTTGAGGTACTCAGGGCAACATTCCCGGGAATAGGATCCGGTCATGTAGACCCGCCAGAAATAGTTGTCCTTCATCGGCAGTTCAACAAAGACGCTTTCCATGCAATCCTGGATGAACTTGACCAAGCCCCCTCGATACTGAGTCTCGATTTGTCGTCGCTGTGCTTTGGGAACACCTAGCATCGACAT
This sequence comes from uncultured Pirellulaceae bacterium, assembly GCA_937981585.1. Lineage (GTDB taxonomy): Bacteria > Planctomycetota > Planctomycetia > Pirellulales > Pirellulaceae > Mariniblastus. The sequence goes on from CALJOA010000114.1 coordinate 2,507, forward strand.
CGTGGTGTCGCGGTTCATGGTGAACTTCATCAGCCCAGACCAGAACTTCTTCTTCAAATGCGTTTCGTAAATCGCTTTTTGTTCTTCCACCGACTGGGCGTTGAGAAGAGATTCCAGATGCGGCCGGACGCGGATGACTTTGTCCGTGTAAGTTCGAATCAGTCGCGCGACAGTACCTGAAGTTCCCCGGTAGTAAAATGTTTTTCGGCGGTTGTCGAACCACTTGATTTTCTTATCCCAGAAATCGGCAGACCATGCCGGTAAGTCAGCGCGAAGTTTCTGCTCGTAAATCTCTTTGACGCCCGGCAGTCGACCTTCGCCGAACATGGCGAAGAAGTCTTCGAATTCAAGATTGCGAATGCCACTCATCTTCAAATCGAGCAGCGCATTCTGACGCGGGTTCATGTCAACGGCGTTGACCTGATTGGGTCCGGCGAGCGCGTAGTCCAATGCATTGCAACCTGCCGACGTGATTACCAACACGTTGTCGTCAGGTCCGAACTGAAGCGCTTCACGATCAAGCCGCGGATCTTCCCAGCACGTGTTGTAGACAAGATTGTTGCCGTGAACGGTTGTGAAAATTCGTCGGTTGACCCATTCCAATAAAGCCATCGTTACCCGTCAAGATTCGATATGAGATGATTTCGAACCGAAATTGTACCAATTGGATCGTATTTCAACAGTTGTGAAATTGAATCGCTGGCTGGATTTCTAAAGGCAACAGCGGGAAGGGAGTTACTTCACTTCCGTGTCATTCATCCGGTAGATTGACCACACTTTGCCGTCTGGGCCGTTGTACTCTTTGAGCGAAAAAGTTCCTTCAATGGTGACTGGGCGGACGGTGAAATCGGTCGTTGAGCCCTTGGTCAAGCGAACTAGGATGCAGTCATAGAGCGCGGCTCCAGGGCCGAAACAGCATTCCTTGTTGTCGCGTACAAAAATGAACTTTGTGAGTCCGCTTTGACTGAAACTGGGCCGGATGTAGCCACGAACGCTGATAGTATTGTTGTTGTACGAATTGATTTTGTCGGTCAGCAAGCTGCGGTCGAACTTGCTTCCTTTCTCCATTTCGAATTTGAGATCATCGAAAGTCAATTCGAAGTTCTTTTTTCGGGCTTCGTCCGAAGTCGCCGAGTCGCTGTCGGAACTTGAATCAGCCGATTTTGAATCGTCTTGGATTGGCTTGGAGGGTTTGGTTGCAGACTCGGGTTGGTCGGTTTCCGTTTGAGCGGTTTTTTGATTGTCAGTACTCTTCTGATCGTCGGTTTGGGCGAGCAGTGTTGAAAACGAAGTTGCGAGAGTCAAAGCGAAACATAGCGCCAGCGGGAGGGTTTTTGTAGTCAGTCTCATTCCCGTCCTTTCCGATTCTTTGGCGCCATCTGGACTAACGCACTTCTTGCGTGTGGATCTCATAAAAAACCTGAGGCACTTCTGCTTCTTTAGTCCGCTTGGTGTGCTTGTTTAGATGGAACGTTCCGGCGATTCTTCGAAGTGCGAATCCGTAGTCAACGGTATCATCGCCAATGATCGAAATGGCGACAACATCAGTAATCTTTGGATTTCCACCGAAGCAGCAGTCGCCAAAATCGCCAACCAGAATGAACTCTTTGAGTTTTCGTTGTTTGCCACCCGGCGGGCGAACATAGCCTTTGAGGAAAACCTTTTTGCCGTCCAGCTCCATCGACTTTTCTGAAAACGGGATGTTGGGCGTTTTCGGGTTGGGACGCAAGTCTGAAAACGCGATCCGCTGATGGCCCGGGGGAACTTCGGTTGCGTAGATGTAACTGTGGAAAGCGACGCTGGTGACCAGAATTACCAACGACAAAATCAAACCGATCTTTCCGACTGTCTTGCCGGTAAGTTCCTCAGGAAAGCGGCGAAAACTGCTAACCGCGATCAAGCCGAATATCAATCCCAGCAATGGCATCAAAACGAACACTTGACCCAAAAAGGCGACCATGACCCCGAGAATCGCAAACGTCAATGAAGCGATCGCAGACTTGCTGACCGAGCGATAAGCGAACTCGTTAGCGTTGAGACTGGAGCTCCCCAATTGAGGCGGTGACTGGGGAGGTGAGTAAGCCTCCTGGGAGTCGGGCTCTGTAAACTTTGCAGTGTTCATGTGCTTAATCATAGGTCACGATTTGAGATGTCCCAACTCAAATCTCGCAGCGGTAAGCATCCAGCCTCAAAAAATCAGCCGCTCAAACCAACCGTTGACCACTGACCAAAGTAGCAGGAATATCAGAACCGAAATCGCCATTGGGATAAAAATAATCGACAGCGTCAGATCAGGAGTTTTGGCAGCAGCCACCGGTGGCGCGGGTGCCGAGATCGTCTTGGCGACGACGGGTGGTGCTTGAGCTGACATTGAGCCGCTTCCAGTTGTTACGAAATTGGCGGGTTGAGAGTTCGGTTGAACTTCCAGACCTCTGTCAGATTCATTGGAGCCGGAGTCCTTGGTGATTTCTGCAGCGACAGGAGCGATCGCTGGTGAGTCTTGGGCGATGACGTCGACCGGGATTTTCCGAACGACATACGGTTGGTCGGCTTTTGTTAGTTCAGCACTTTTGTTGGGTGGATCATTGCTTGTTGGATCTTCCAAAGAGGGCTTGGACTTGAGCCGATCAAATTTTTTCTCTTCCTGTTCAATCAGTTCAGCCGGAGGATCGGCTTTTTCGACCTCCTCTTCTTCTTCCTCATCGTCATCAAACCCGAGAAAGAAATCGGCTCGCTCGACGGCTTCGGGGTCAATCTTGCCAAGCTCTTCAATGTACGCCTTGGCTTCGGGTTTTGGGCACGCTCTGAGGTAAGTGATCACTGGAACCCGCAGCCAATTCGATTCCGGATCGGCTTCTTTGAACATCTTTACCAGCGTTTCCATTGACGACCAATCTTCCCAGCGGGCGAGGTCGGGAATGATCATGTCAGCGTACTTTGGTCGTTCGAGCAATTGACGAACGGCTTTTACGATTCGTTTCTTGGAAATGATATCGACCTCGGTGCCGTGAAAACGAAGTGCCGTCACTGCTGCTAGTGTGTCGACGTAGTCTGCTTCCCGGTCGGAAATGAAAGTCGCTTCGACTAGGTCGACGCCGTCCTCGCCTTTAAGGTTCAAGTAGCAGGCAATCAACGCGTCGAGACCGGCTCGTTTTTTGCGGCTGTCTGACTTGATGAGTTCTTCCAGCAGCGGAATGTCTTCGTCGGTTCCGCAAACACCAAGCATCGTGAAGTACAAACGTCGCCGGTTGATCAATGTGTCTTTGTCTTTGATCCAGCCGATGAGTTTCTCACGATCCATCTGGTCTTTCATCTCGATCAGGTCTTCGTAAGGCGCTCGCGCGAACTCGTCGAACGCATCAAACGCGAGCACTGATTCTTTGTCTTCGAAGAAATTCTGAAAAAAGATCAACCGCTCGCCGCCGGATTCGGGAAGATCTTGAATCTTGTTCAGGTAATCGAATACTCTGTCGGAGGCCTTCATCGGTGTCGTCCAAGCGACCGTAGGCGGATCGACTCCCATGACTAGGAACTTCGAGCCTTTGGGGTATGTGCCAACCAACTGCGTTTGGAATGTCATCTCGTCTTTGACGAATTTGTCGCCCTTAAGCACCTGAACTATTTTGAATTTCGCTTTGGGAAAATCTTCGTCAGGATCGGTAACCGGTGGAGGGACGGAGACCAGTTCGGCAACCACGGCGATTTCGCTGTTATCCAACTGTTCAGCAAACGTCAGGGCAACAGCCGAACAAAAAGGGCAAACCGAAACGGTTGCTTTTGACGCCGATGAACTTGCAAGCCCGTTTGCCGATGCCGATACGGCAGGAATCAACATGAGCGCGGCAATCACTACGGCGATCGTCATTCGATTGACGAACGTCCGGAGATTTGTGTTGCCAATGGGTAGGGTCGAGCTCAATGTTTTACCTGATCCAAGGATTGGTGAGTTGCAGCAAAAACGGTTCGAAATTAGTTTGATTTGATTTCGCGGTCTGATCGACGTTTGATTCACTTGGCTGCAAGTTTCGCGTCGTCCTATGGTATCGTTGCGACGATAAAAAGGAAAACAAGCATTTCGCCAAGAATAGGATATTTCCCGGAACAGGACGGCAAAATTTGCGGCTTGGAGATCGCGAATTTTGGCTTTTGAGAACGTTCGCAGCCAGTTCATTTCCCTAGTGACTGGCTCACGTCCGTTCGATAGGCGGAGAGGGCGGGGTAGATGCCGACAATCACTGCCAGCACCATCAAAGCTGGGATTAGCAACAATTCCGGGGAAACGCCGATCGAACCGATGGATTCGGGCAGTGTGCCTGCAAAGAGCATATTAAGCTCGGTGGCCGGGGCGAACTCGAAAAAGCCAGTTGTCACTCCTGTGTTCTTTTCAATCAACGGACTCAGCGCCGCGTTTAGTGCGTGACCTCCGACCCAACCCAGCAATCCACCCAAAAGGGCTAGCATCACCGACTCGCAAAGCATGATCATCATGACTTTGCTTCGACTGGCTCCTAGGGCACGCATCACTGCGATCTCGCCTTGGCGTTGGCTCATCGAATTGTAAATGCCAACCAGAATGCTCAGTGCCGAGACAACGCAGATCATCGCAGTGAGTCCCAGCAGCAACCAGCGCATCGGGTTGACGAAGGTGTCCAGCAATGACGTGACTTGCATCACCGGATTGACGGCTTGGGCTGCGGTTTGAGCTTGTTCGGGTCGGTATGGCGTCCATTCTAAAGTCCGGTCAAGGAAGCCTTCGTTGATCTGAGCGGGCAGGTACATGCCCAGTGTCCCAAAAGTATCGTTCTTGGAGGTTCGAACCAGAATCGACGTGACCTCGCGCTGTTCAACCGGAAGCGGAATTCTTGTTGCGTTTTGTTTGCGAACAAATTCTTCTTCGTCGCTGAGTTCGGTTTTCGACTCAGTGGTTTCGGTTGCCGAAGGTTGCGATTCGGTTTCTGCTTCACCGTTTTGCTCAACATTGGATTGAACTTCGTCATCATCTGCAAAAAACTCGTCAACGGGTTCTTCCTCTTCGCTGTCTTCGTCGTCATCGTCACCCGTTCCCAGCACTGAATCGTCTTCAACGGTTTTGGCATGATCTTCCATCAGGAAGAAGCCTTCCATATTGAGGAACACAACGCCGTCGTGCGGCGTTCCGGCTTGTTCCATGATTCCTACAACGGTGTAGTCTTGCTCGTGAATGTGAGCGGAAGAGCTGTTGGGGTCGCCATGGGTGGCTTTTAGTTTGTCGCCAAGCTTGATGTCACAGCGCCGGGCAACCGTCGCGCCAACGACGGCTTCAAAAAAGCCATGTTCGGGCGACTCTTCAACAAAGGCTCGGCCTTGAGCAAATTTAAACGTTTCCTCGGTGTCGATGTCGAGCACCAGATCGCTGAAGAATTCAGGAATGGTCCCGACACAGCGAAACGCGGCTCCGGTATCCGGGTCAACGTAATAGTCTCCCTGGCAAAGCGGAATTGCCATGTGCGTATATCGTTTGTAGACGCCGTCTGTCGCGATCTTCATTGCCGATGTTTGTTGGTACTCAAACGCATCGGCTGAGATCGCATCACAAATTGCTGAACCTAGTCCTAGGCCACCCATTCCCTCCGCCGCGCTGTCGGTCGTTTCAACGACGTGTTGCTGAGCCTGATAAGCGATCGACTTTTTCAAATCCTCGGAGCGTGTCCGAGCATCACAGAATGCCAAGTAGTACTGGTAGGGGATGTTCTCAACTGGCTTGCTCAAGTAGTAAACCGAGTTGAGCGTCAATTGAAGGCCGCCACCTCGAGCACCGACGATGATGTTGTAGCCGAAACTGTTGTTGCTGCGGAACGACTGGTTAACCAGTCCGTGAATCGTGAGTACCGCGACCACCATCATCACGCCTAGCGCCATCGAGAGGATCGTCAGGAACGAGCCGAACCCTCGATGTTGAATGCTACGCCAAGCGATCTTGAATACGTTCATGTTGTCTTTGAAGGTAGCCTAATTGGAAGCAAGGATTTGAAAATCAATTCGAAACTGTTTTGGCTTGGCTGACGACGCGGTTGATTTCATCAAGTCGATCGACTCGGGCGAACTGTTGGGCGACGTCCATCGAATGAGTCACCATCAACAGTGCGATTTTCTCTTCTGCGCTGATCTCTTTGATCAAGTCGATGATCTGCTGTTGGTTGCCGGGATCCACGTTGGCGGTCGGTTCGTCAGCCAGTAGCAGTGCGGGGCGATTGGCGAGTGCCCGGGCAACGGCAACGCGTTGTTGTTCACCGACTGACATTTGTTGTGGTTTGTTGCCCAGACGATGTCCAAGTCCTACCCGCTCAAGCAATTGCTTGGCCCGTTTGGGGGCGAGTTTCTTTCGGGCGAACGTCATTCCAAGAATTACGTTTTCAAGGGCGCTGAAACCGGGCAAGAGATTAAACGTCTGAAAAACGTAGCCAAGTTTATCGGCGCGGATTCGATCGCGGCTGGATTCGGAGTAACGCGTGACTTCGATGCCATCGAGAATGACCTTGCCTGAATCAGGCTTGGTGATTCCGGCGATGGTGTGCAGCATCGTGGTTTTTCCGCAGCCGCTTGGCCCGATCAAAACGACTTGTTCGCCGCCGGCGATTTCGAAGCTGGGGATGTCAAGAATCGCCACCCGTTGTTTGTCCGGTTGAACGAAACTTTTTTTGATGTTTTCCAGCTTTAACATGCAAACGTCTTGTCGCAGTAACGGATGAGGCAGAGCCCGTAGAACTGTTGGGTGCAGATCCTATTTTTAATCGGGAATGGTTTCTACGACTAGTTCTGTCAGAAAGTTCACGGGCAAAGTTCACAGGGGCAACGAACGAACTCGAGTCAGACTTTTAAAGGTCCTGCAAACGTATGGCATTTGTTCAGCATCGGAGAGGTTGTGATTAACGGTGGCTAGGCCGCGTTTTATGAATTGCTTCTTAGGGAGGGCGAAGCTCCTG
>CALJOA010000115.1 GCA_937981585.1 uncultured Pirellulaceae bacterium
TAGCTTGAAACGCCAACTGGGATTGAAACGGTTACGTGTCCGTGGTTTTAAAGCTGTGAAGTTGGCGGTGCTCTTGAAGTTAACCGGCTGGAATGTATTGAGAGCCGTTGCCAAGCGAGCAATGGATAGAAAACAAGCTAAAATTGCCAATGCATGACTCAATAAAGCCAAGATTTCGCGCCATAGACAAAAGATTGAGCCCAACGGCAAAAAAAGACATCAAATCTGTCCACAAACAAACGCCAAAAAACAGACATCAAAAAACTGAGACGCTCGATTATCAATAATTCGCAATTCAAGAAAATGTCGGGCGCATCACTCTTGCCCGAATTGAGTTCTACAGAACTGCAATGAAAGTTGAAGCAACTACCCAGACCAGATCAAGCAATGCTCGCAGTGCAACTGGTCGGTCAGTTCAGGTTTGGAATTGAGAATGATGTTACCGGCTTCAAGGTCGGCAACTGGAATTGGTTTGTCATCGCCACGCGCGATTCGAGCGCAAACCGTGAGGCTACCATCGGACCTTCGATAAGTCATCTTCAAAACACCGGTTTCCAAATCGCATTCGGTTGACCAGTTGTCAACCGAAAGCCAACCCGATTCGATTCCTGATTTTCTCAGCGCCAACAGCTTCTGATACCAATCGAACATTTCCTGTTTGTTCTGTTGGCTGCTTCGCCGGCCATGTAGTTTTGAATCGGTGAACGCCGCCGGATCCGATGGCAGGGGCGAGCCTTCCCATTTGTGGTGTGGATACTCTTCACGGCGTCCTTTATCGACGGCGCTCCGCAAACCAACGTCTTCGAAATCGGCAAAGAAGGGAAACGTTGCATCGGTTGCCCACTCTTCACCCATAAACAGCATTGGAATCGAGGGGTAAAGCAAAAAGATCGGGATGGCGGATTTTTGAAAATCGAATGACATCAACTGATGGATTCGCTTTCCTTGCGGATGATTGCCAACGCTGTCGTGCGTTTGCAAAGCCATAATCAGCGACTCAATGTATGTCTTGTCGCCGGTCGGATGGTGTCTGGCGCGAACTTCTTCGGTAGCGCGGATCGCCTTTGGAGCAGTAAACACATACGCGTGTTCGATTGTTTGAGCGATGTCGCTGGTTTTGTAGTGTCTGTTGGTCAGTCTCAAATCGGGCGAGCCAAACTTGTAGACAGAATGCATCAAGCAGTCCGACCAAATTGCGTCGAAATTCGGACCATTGTCAACAATCTCCCCGACGTACCCAGGGTCGTAAATGTTCGACTCACCGATCAAGTGTATCTCGCGACCAAGCGTACGTTTGAACTCTGTGAATCGTTTGCTGATCGAGTCGATAATGTGTTCTTCATTGTCGTCGAACATATAGTGAACCGCATCGAGTCGCAGTCCGTCGAAATGATACTCGTCAATCCAGAACAGGACATTGTCGATGACGAACTGCCGGACTGTGGCTTGGTCAAATTCAAACGCATCGCCCCAAGGGGTACCGAATTTTTTTGACCGATAGGGTCCGAACTCTGAGAGATAATTTCCTTCTGGTCCGACGTGATTGTAGACTACGTCGATCAAGACAGCCAAACCGGTCTGATGACAGGCGTCAACAAACGTCTTCAGTTGCTCGGGTGATCCATAGTTGTTACTCGGCGCAAAATAATTCACGCCATCGTAGCCCCAATTCCATTTTCCCGGGCACTGAGCAAGCGGAAGAAGTTCGATTGCAGTGACGCCGAGTTCTTTAAGCTCTGAGAGTTTCTCGATCGCCGAATCGTAGGTTCCTTTGTCGGTAAATGAGCCAAGATGCATTTCATAGACGATCAGGTCACGTTTCTTGATGCCCTTCCAATCGGCGTCTTTCCACTGGTATGCATTGGGATCGACGACTTGTGAGGGGCCGTGAACACCAAACGGCTGAAATCGCGAACGCGGATCGGGGCGACTTGAACCATTGTCCAATTGGTACTTGTAGAGTGACCCCGCCGCGCAGTTGGGAACCTTGCCGGTGAACATTCCATCGGAATCGCGATCCAGTGGATGGCTCGCAAGAACATGCTCTTCGGTTGTCGATCGTTCGATTAACTGGACGGCTAAGTTTTTGGCGTTTGGAGCCCAAACCGTAAAACGAGTTTGATGATCCGAACCCGGCAAAGCGCCAAGGGCGATGTGTGTCGGTAGATGCGTCGGGGGCAATTCAGAATCCATTCTCAAAAGTTAGATCGTCCAACCAGTCAACGACATACCACGCCTTGGTTCAATGGCGGCTCATTGAGCCTCGGCTTCTACGTCGGCTTCGACGACAACCAATTTGTGGTTCTCGACATCGTACTGGTATCGCCGTTTTCCGGGCAGAACTGGAAGATGAATGTTGTTTCGCTTAACAATTTTCTCCATAAACTCGGCGTGATCCTTTGGGTATTCACCGTGCTCGGCTCTAAAGAGCTCCAAAGAATGTTGGATCGTAAGCTCGGAAGTTTTCCCGATCGAATAAGTGACCGCGCCGGCAGCGGCGCCAATCGGACTCGAATTGGGATCGACTTGTAAATCTGCAATCTTGGCGTCGCCGTCTGGATCGAATTCACCAATGTCCTGAGTCTTCTTGCCAATAACGCCACCTTGTTGTGGTTGTTTCTTTTGCGGCGGAGCATCACATCCCGAGAGAACGATTGCAGTGCAGATCATGACACAACCAGCAATCGCGCAACAGAGTTTTAAAAGTCGAAGGTTCATGATGGATTCTTTCAATCGAAGGCATACTAAAGTCGCGGCAACGAGTGAGCCGCAGGTCGGTTGAATTAGACGCTTGTAGTACCGCCTTTTGACGCCGTCAGGCAGAACAGTATGTTGTCGAAACTCCCGCTGAGCCGGTGGCATCTGACGGCTCAGGCGCAGCAGGAGTTTCGCCCTCCCGAGGAACCAGGTTAGACCTTGTCCAAGTAGCGATTCACGATATTTTCGCAAAGCTCCTGACGACCACTGCGTTGAACTTGAGCGTCGCCTTTTTCGAGCATTAGAGCTTCGAGTTCCTTAAACCCGACTGACCCGCTTTCGATTTTTTTGCCAAGTTCGCTATTCCAACTGCTGTAGCGTTCTTCGACAATCTGTCCCAGCGCGTTGTCGGCTCGAATCGCAGCAGCGACTTTCAAGCCTTTTGCAAACGCGTCCATGCCACCGATGTGAGCGTGGAACAGATCGATAGGTTCAAAGCTCTCACGACGAACCTTCGCGTCAAAGTTGACTCCGCCTGGTGCCAATCCGTACTTGAGCAAGCACAGCATCGTCTGCGTTGTCAAATAGTAATCAGTCGGGAACTGATCCGTGTCCCAACCCAACAGCATGTCCCCTGTATTGGCGTCGATCGAACCGAGCGCTCCCTGCATGCCAGCGTAATCAAGCTCATGCATCATCGTATGACCGGCCAGCGTTGCGTGGTTGGTTTCGATGTTAAGCTTGAAATGATCCATCAGATTATAGGCTCTGAGGAAGTTAATACACGCAGCGGCGTCCGAATCGTATTGATGCTTCGTCGGCTCTTTGGGTTTAGGCTCGATCAGAAATTGTCCCTTGAACCCAATCTCTTTGGCGTAATCAACCGCCATGTGAAAGAACTGTCCCAAGTGATCAAGCTCTCGTTTCATGTCGGTGTTGTAAAGATTCATGTAGCCTTCACGACCACCCCAGAAAACGTAGTTCTCACCACCGAGCATGTGAGTTACTTCCATCGCTTTTTTGACTTGGGCCGCGGCGTACGTGTAAACGTCGACATTGCAAGTCGTAGCTGCTCCGTGCATGAACCGAGGATGCGTGAACATGTTGGCGGTACCCCAAAGCAGTTTGACCCCGCTCCGCTCCTGTTCTTCTTTGAGAACTGCAGCGACCGAATCAAAAATCTCATTTGTGTGTGAAAGCGAACTTCCCTCGGGCGCAACATCACGATCATGGAACGCGTAGAAGGGTGCGTCGAGTTTCTCAAAGAACTCAAAAGCAACTCGGGCACGATTGCAAGCGTTCTCAACTGAATCGGTTCCGTCATCCCAGGGGCGTTGCATCGTCCCCATTCCAAACGGATCGGCACCGGAGCCACGGAACGTGTGCCAGTAGCAAACGGTGAATCGAAGGTGCTCCTTCATCGTCTTGCCTTCGACGATTTCTTCGGGATTGTACCAGCGAAACGCAAGTGGGTTATCGGAATCGGGGCCTTCGTATTGGACTTTTTCGACTGTAGGAAATGCGGTCATTCGTCTCTCGCTTGCGATGATCATTGGAATATTTTTTGATATTCAGAACTATCATTTGAGCCGATTTGAGCGCCGTTGTCAGCAACTTGGTTTGGTGCTCGCAAAATTTGTGATGAGATTTTTTGGGTTCACGCAGCACAATCGCTGGATTGCATGGGCAAGCTTCAATTCACAAATGTTTGCCTTGGAAATTGGTAACCCGACTAGGTTGTGATGTTATTAGCCGTTTGGGCGATAGCTCCGGTTGAACTGCTATTAACCGTGGCTATCGCCAAAACGGCTGATGTTGTTATGCAATGTTTAGAAAAAATCACAGCCTCGACGCGTCTAACTCTCAAAATACGTATAGCCACGCAAGCTTTCGTTAAACAGTCGCAGCATTTCCTGGCGTTGGGCAACCGAAATTCGGCCGGCTTCGACCGCATCCTCGGCTCGAGCGCGAAATTTCTGATAGATTTCCTGCGGCTGATATTCAACGTAACTCAACACGTCACCGATACTGTCGCCTTCGAGCTCGTGAACGAACTGAAGCCGACCTTCCGGAGTCACGCGAACGCTAACGACGTTGGTGTCGCCGAAGAGGTTGTGCAAATCGCCAAGCGTTTCCTGATACGCGCCGACTAGAAAAACGCCAAGGCAATAATCTTCGCCCGATTTGAGTTCATGCAGTCTCAACGTTGACGTGTTGGTTTGTCGCCCCACGAACTTGTTCAATTGTCCGTCGCAGTCGCACGTCAGATCGCCGATGATTGCATTGCGAGTCGGTTCTTCATTCAAACGTTGCAGCGGCATGACTGGAAAGATCTGGCCGATCGCCCAGGTATCAGGAAGCGACTGAAACACGCTGAAGTTGCCATAGTAAATGTCGGCAAGTTTATCCTGAATTGCCAACATGCTTGCCGACGGGCGACTCATCTCAGGAATTCGCTCCGCGATCTTGTGCATGATCGTCAGGAAAATGTTCTCAGCAATCGCTCGCTGCCGCAAACTGATCTTCCCTGACTGAAACGACTTGCGGGCTCCATCACGATAATACGCCGCATCATTAAGATTCTCTTGCAGCCGACGCGTATCGATATGACGCAGCGTCTCAATCAAACCGTCAATCGATTCATCCACACCCTCGGGCAGTGGGTCGGGAAGCGTTTGTGGCTGGAAGTCGTTGACTTCGAGAATGTTGAACAGCAACACCGACATCGGGGCAACCGTCCATCGTCCCGATTCGGTGATCAAGGTTGGATGCTCGATTCCATGTCGATCCAGCGCGGTGACAATACAGTCCAGAATGTCAACGCAGTATTCTTTCAAATCGTAGTTACGACTGTGGCCATCGGTGCTCCGCGAGCCGTCGTAGTCGACCGCCAATCCGCCGCCAAGATCGAAGTAACCCATCGGTGCGCCTTCGTCGATCAACGCGATATAGTATCGGCACGCCTCGGTGACACCGTCGCGAATATTGCGGATGTTGGGGATCTGGCTGCCAAGATGAAAATGCAACAGCTGCAAGCAATGGAGCTTTTCCGAGTCGCGAAGTAGATCAACAATTTCGACCAACTGAACCGTCGAAAGCCCAAACAAGCTGCGATCGCCACTGTCGTTGCTCCAATGGCCTTCCACCGTCGTTGAAAGTTTAACTCGCACGCCGATCAACGGTTCGACGTCCCAATGGCTGCATCGTTCAAGGATCAACGGGATTTCATTGGGAGTTTCGACGACAAAGAAAACTTGAAACCCAATCCGCCGAGCCTGCAATCCAAGATCAATAAACTCGGCGTCTTTGTAGCCGTTGCAAACGATTGGGCATTCGACCGAACCCAATGTTGACATCGCAATCAACAGTTCGGCTTTACTTCCCACCTCAAGCCCGTGATCGAACCGTTCTCCGAATCGTGCGATCTCGGCAACAACGTGGCTTTGCTGGTTCACCTTGATCGGGAAAACACCGCGATACTCACCACGATATTGGGTTTCCTTGATCGCGTCAGCAAACGTTTCGTTCAGCTCAGTGATGCGATCGTTGACCAGGTTTTCCAGCCGAAGCATGACGGGCATGTCGAGCCCACGTTGTTTGAGCCCGCTAAGAATCTCGGAAAACTCAACCGTTTGAACACCGTTTGTCGTTGGCGCCTTCACGGTCAGATTGCCGGAATCAGAAATTCCAAAATACTCCATCCCCCAGCGGTCGATTCCGTAGTGTTCGACGGCTTGGGAAACACTCCAGGGAGATTCAGTTGGAGGAGATTGTGTCTGAGCAGGCGTGTTGGCGTCGGGCGACGGATGGCCAGTGTTCGAAGTCACTGATCTGGCGGTTTGGCTTAACCGTTTCTTCTGACCAGTTTTGGATTCCGTGTTCAATTCAGTGATCGCTTTTGTACTGTAGATTCTGTACCGTGTTGGATGTTGGTTGCCGCAAGATTGCGTGACGTTGTACCATGGGGAGCGTGAAAAGACGAGCAAGGAAATGCTAGTTTCGGGCGTATAGTAGCACGGCTGTCCCAGCCGTGAGTAAGCTGCAAAAAACGCTCGGAGACAGACAGCAAGGCGCTTGCTGCATTTTACAAATTTTGACATTTATCAAACGCTGTCCAGCTAGCCGTCGGTCTTGCCGGTTCGATCCACCGGCGGCTTGCGCCTTGCCGCTCAGTGGCCCCTTATTCATTTAGGGCCTCTACGCCAAAATGCCTTCCACCAGTTCACCGTGGACATCAGTCAAACGGAATTGACGTCCTTGAAAACGATAAGTCAGTTTCTCGTGATCGATTCCAAGCAAGTGGAGAATCGTCGCTTGCAAATCGTGAATGTGAACCCCATCCTTAACGACGTTCATGGAGAGGTCATCGGTCTCGCCGTGACTAATTCCCGGTTTCAAGCCAGCACCAGCCATCCACATCGTGTAGGCGTACGGATGATGGTCTCGGCCCCAGCGCTTTCGATTGTTGATATTGCCCTGGATGAAAGGCGTGCGGCCGAACTCGCCGCCCCAGATGACAAGTGTGTCATCGAGCATCCCGCGCTGTTTGAGGTCTTTGACAAGTGCCGCGCTGGCTTGATCCGTGTCGCGGCACTGTGTGTAGTGTTCAGTAGTAAGCGTATTGTGCGCGTCCCAACCGGCATGCATCAGCTGAGTAAAACCAACGCCTCGTTCGGCCAGACGTCGAGCCAACAAACAGTTGTGGGCGAACGTGCCTGGTTGGGTGACGCCCGGGCCGTACATGTCGAGAATCGATTGGGGCTCATCCGAGAGGTCGGTCAGTTCGGGAACGCTGGCTTGCATCTTGAACGCCATTTCGTATTGCGCGATCCGAGTTGCAATTTCGGGGTCGCCGAAATCGTTAAGCTGTTTTTGATTCAATTGGGCAATGTCGTCCAACCATTGTCGCCGCATCTGACGGCTCATTCCTTCGGGGTTGGAAAGATACAAAACCGGATCGCCAGAGCCACGAAACTTGACGCCTTGATGCTCTGATGGAAGAAACCCGCTGCCCCAATAAAAATCGTAAAAGATTTGGCCGCACGTGGTCCCTTTGGAGATCGAAGTCATCACGACGAAGTTTGGTAGATCGTCGACTTCGGAGCCCAGCCCATAGTTCAGCCAAGCGCCTAGCGTTGGTCTGCCAGGAATCTGGCCACCGCTGAGCAGAAACGCGATTGCGGGTGCATGATTAACCGAGTCGGTGTGCATGCCTTTGACAAACGTCAGTTCGTCGGCGATCGCGGCAGTGTAGGGCAGCATGTCGCTGATCCATGCGCCGCTTTCACCGCGCTGTTTGAATTTTTCCAACGGCGCGAGCATCAGTTTGCCGTTGGCTTTGCCCGTCATCGTGCTGAAAACCTTTTCCTCGATGTAACTGTTGGGGATCGGCTTGCCGTGAAGCTCAGCCAGTTTCGGTTTCCAGTCGAAAAGATCGACATGGGAGGGTGCGCCATTTTGAATCATTGCGATGACTCGTTTGGCTTTGGGAGCAAAATGCGGTAGCCCGGGCAATCCGCCTTGGGCAGCGCCTTTGACATCGCGGCCTTGTAAGCTTGGTTGGCTCGCCAAACCGTTCTTGGCAAGTAGGCTCGCCAACGCCGCGGCGCCGATTCCGGTCGCCGAACGTCCGAAGAACTCTCGCCTGGTGGAATGAAGTTTATTGCGTTGGAATTGATTCATGATTTCGAGGACTTCCGGCTGATCTAAAGTGTTCATAACCCGAAGCGTTAGCGAGGGACCGTCCCTCGCTAACGCTTCGGGTTAC
>CALJOA010000116.1 GCA_937981585.1 uncultured Pirellulaceae bacterium
CTTTTCTTGTTCGTTCTATTTTGAAACTGGAAAATGTTAGTTTCTGACGGATACGCAAAAGACGCTGCAAGAACAAACAAACTGGCGGATCCAGCGGTGGTTTTTCACAATCTGATTCGATGAGCCAGCGGCCGAATTATGGTTTGCTGTGCGGGTTCTTATCGGCTTAGCTGGCTCTTGATTGTTCGGTCGAGAAAATATTTTGCTATCGAAGTATTTGGGCTTGGATTTACAGCACTTTTTGACGATAAAACGTCGGTTGAACCCGTTTGACACAAGTGCCGGAGTTTCTAAAATACGCCTTTTCGTAAATCAGGCGATTTTCGAATTCAGATTTGATTGAGTTGCTGGAAAGGTTACGGTCTAGAAAATAGCTCAATTTGTGGCGACTCTAACAAAAGCGACATGTTTGAAGCTTTTCCCTTCTGGTTGCCAAGTAGTTTGCCTGAACCAAGAGTTGTTTTGCGACTCTTACTTGTTTTGGGCGTGTAGCTCAGCTGGTTAGAGCGCGTCGCTGATAACGACGAGGTCCCAGATTCGAATTCTGGCACGCCCACTGACTGATTCAGTCATGTCAAAGCCGTAACGTTTTGGCAGAGAGATTTTGATTTGCGGTTGATGTTCAATCTTCGGATGGTATCAATCAAACACATTCCCGCATGGGAATCCCAAGAGGGGACGTAGCTCAATTGGGAGAGCACTACCTTTGCAAGGTAGGGGTTGTCGGTTCGAGCCCGATCGTCTCCACTGGCCCTTCGATTTCGAGGGGCTTTTTTTTTGCGCTCGCTACCCCATTTTGAACGACTTCGTCAACGCCTCTTGGCAGCCGATTGATCATGCCGAGAAGCGGGGTGTATGCCGACGATATCCGCAATCAGCCACTCGTATCCGCAACCAATCACACGACCCAAGTCCCAAGTCTGGGTGGCTGGGGTCGGATCGCGAGGCACGAGCGAGGAGCCCCCAGAGCGTCGATGTTCATTACGGCTTTAAAACATGGGGGCTCGCGTACGCTCGACCACCAGCCACCCGATATTTCCGACCAATTAATGGGCAAACTGTCGAATTGCAGAAATGTCCAATTTCTCGAGATCAACGCCAGTTCGGATTGATCCGATTTTTTGGCCTTTATCTGTCCACTTCTCTCGCAATGAGCGTGTATTTCTTTGGAGAGTAAATCAACTGGCGTTACAATGAACGTCGATATGGGGATAGGCCCCTAACTCTAGCCTCAGCTTCCAAGTCCGTGATGACTCAAAAATCACAAGACAACTGATTAAGATGAGGCCCAAATGTCATTACAAGCCGTCTTTGAAGCCAGTCTTCGATATTTCCTAAGTCCGATCGGGGAATATCTAGAGGACCCGTCCGTCACCGAAATCATGGTCAACGGTCCGCGCCAGATTTTCGTCGAGCGAAAAGGCTGCATTGAGAAAACGGATGCCTTCTTCCCCGATGAAGACTCGCTTCGTTCAGCAGTAAACAACCTCGCTCAGTCGGTTGGCCGCGAGATCAATGAGCGCCACCCGGTTCTCGATGCTAGGTTGCCCGACGGTTCCCGTGTTCATGTAATTATTCCGCCAGGCGCGCGACATGGTACGTGCATCACAATTCGAAAGTTCTCTCGCAATCCGCTGACACTGGATGATCTGATGCGATTCGGCAGCTTGACCGATAGCTCCCGAGAATTCCTCGAAGTCTGCGTGGCACTAAGAAAAAATGTGATCGTCGCCGGCGGAAGCGGTACTGGAAAGACTTCGATGCTCGGAGCGTTGTCGGGCGCGATTCCAGAAACCGAACGGATCATCGTTATCGAAGACACATCGGAGCTGCGGCTCCATCAAGACCATAGCCTGTATCTAGAAGCCCAACCGGCAACCAAGTCATCTCAGTTTGAACTTGATATTCGTGAGCTATTCAGAGCTTCCCTGAGGATGCGTCCCGACCGAATCATTGTCGGTGAAGTTCGCGGCGGCGAGGCACTGGACTTGATCCAATCGATGATCAGTGGTCACGAGGGAAGCCTCTCCACCGTCCACGCGAGCTCGGCGATCGACGCGCTGGTTCGCCTAGAAACTTTATCGCTAATGTCTGATGTTCAAATTCCAGTTTACGTTGCCCGGGCTCAAGTCGCGTCAGCGATCGACGTGATCGTGCAACTGACTCGGTCCAACGAAACTGGCCGTCGCCGTATTCGCTCCATCAGTGAAGCTGGACGTTTGGATAGAGACAATCAGTATCAGATTCAGGAAATCTACACGCTTGAGCCAACGCTGATCACCGACGAAAAATCGGGGTCTGGTGGATCTGAAGTGACTTCGAACATGGAAATGAGCTTGGTTGAGACGGGCGTCACTCCGACATTTAGCCAAGACGCGTACAATAATGGGATGATGGGGCGAGTCAACTATTCAAAAAAACTCTGGACCGCTCCCGAGGACAGCGTCTAACGTGACGAAACAGTTTTGTCAAAGAGCTGCAGGTGATTAAAAACGACATGCAACCAATCAACTACAACTTGAAAAGAAAATCGGCTTTTGGCCGCAGGAAACGATGTCGCAGCGGTGCGGCATCGCTCGACTATTTTCTCCTTGTTGGCTTCGTCGTTACAATTGCAGCGTTCACCACCTTCGCCGTGCCACGCATGATTCGACTGGTCTACGAGATGACCGTTACATTGGTCGGCTCACCTTTGATGTAGCATTTGCCATCCAAAAGGAATCCAAACAAAACATTTAGCGAAACATATAACCGAACACCCAAATGGAGGATTGAAATGAAGAAACTTGGACAACTACTTAAACGCGTTCACTCGGATGAAGAAGGTGCGGTTTCGCTGGAGACCGTTTTGATCGTTGGAGCGATCGCGCTGCCGATTCTGATATTTTTGATCAGCTACGCTTGGCCCCGCATAAGAGAATTCTTCGATGAAGGTATGCAGCAGCTAGAGACCGAATCCGACGGTGTGCGCAACACCTCTGGTTACTAATGATCTCAGCGGCTTGCTTGCTAGTGTTGATGATCGTTGCGACGGTTACCGACGTCAGTCAACAAAAGATCTATAACTGGACGACCTATTCGGGAATCCTGTTAGCGTTCTTGCTTGCTGGAATCGCGACGTGGTCGAATCAGAGTTTCTGGTCGGAAATCGACATCAGAGCCAGCTTGATTGGTTTCGCAAGTTGCGGAGCAATCATGTTGGTGTGCTTTGTGTTGTTTCAGATTGGCGGAGGTGACGTAAAACTGCTGGCGATGGTCGGGGCATTTCTCGGATTGGAGGCTGGCATTGAGTCGTTGCTGTGGACGTTCGTGATTGGGGGAGCCACGGCGATGATCATTTTGATTTGGAGAATTGGATTCCTGAAACTTGTCAAGCGTGTTTTTCATCAACTGATAGTTAGAATGGGTTTTGGCAAATGGGATCCGCTGACTGAAGAAGAAACAAAGCAGATGAAAATGCCACTTTACCTGGCGCCCAGTGCCCTAGTGGCGGCGTTAATTGTGAGGTTCTCGTTAGTGGAGCGATTGTTGACCGGCGTTCAATACCAAACGTAGTTTCATGAAACAACAAATGATCGAAGCTTGCCTGCCATGGGCCGCCCTCGCGGTTGCGGCTATCGTTGCAGCTCGAGTTTTGATCTGGCTCAGCGGGGCTCGGCTTCAAACAGCCCGGCTGCGTTCGATTCACGACTGCGAAGCGGGGAGCGTACAAAGTCTCAGTTTTGTGCTCGTTCTTCCGTTCTTCGTGATGATCATTATGTTGATCGTCCAAGCCAGCCAGTTGATGGTTGGCAACATCGTGATGCAGTATTCTGCCTACGCGGCAGCGAGATCGGCTTCGGTGTGGATCCCGGCTAATGTGTCGGCATTGGAGCCGGCCAACTGTATTAGCCAACGACGCGAAATAACGTTCGACGAACTTGGCTGGAAGTATGAAATCACGCCCAGCGGAGACAAATACTCCAAAATTCATCAGGCGGCCGTGCTTGCCTGCGTCCCACTGGGACCTTCTCAGGATTTGGGATATTCCGAAGACGGATATACAGCCCAAACGACGTCGGCACTGACGAAGCTGTATTCCGGCTTGGATCCAGATTCGGCTTCCAACGGGAGGATCAGTTCGCGACTCCGCAGTAAGGTCGCTTACTCGGCTCAAAACACAAATGTTGACCTCACTTTTTGGCATCGCTACCGGACCGGTCGCCACCTTGATCGAGCGTCAGTTGTCGAAAGACGTGATCCGGAGTACCGGCCAGGTCAATCAAGCGAGGCCCATCGGGATCCGCCTTTGGATCAACACCGGCCGATCTACCGCAGATTTAACCGTGAAGAACGGCCAAAGTTGGTTGGATCTGCGCCAATCTACGCAGAAAATGAGCTGGGCTGGCAGGACCAGGTCACCGCGACCGTGCGGTTCAACCTTCCCTTATTGCCCGGACCGATGCGTTTTTTTTCCGCTCAAGAACGATCTGTTTCAACTTATGATCGCGTCAACATCAACGATGTAACGGCTGAAGACGCTGACCGCGACATTACTGGAAACGTTTTCGTTTGGCCGATCACCGGCGTTGCGTCCATGGTGATCGAAGGCGAAAAACCTTGGAACTCTTTTCGACAGGAGGAGTTCTAATGTTCAAGCCAATGAAACACATCAAGGCGTTTCACCCAAAACAGATTTGCCGGACGCTTTCGACATTCGGGGCAGAGCTTCATCATGATCAACGCGGCTCGATCAGCGTTGCCACCGTGTTTGCGTTCCTGTTCCTGACCATGCTGATGGGTTTGGTGATCAACACTGGATTACATGTTGATCGAAAAGTCAAAATTCAGAACGCGGCTGATTCGGCGACTTACAGCGGCGGCACAATTGTGGCGCGCAGCATGAACACGCTTACCTTTACCAACTATCTGCTCTGCGACGTTTTTGCCTTGACGGCGTTTCTGCGAGAAGCCCGTGATCGGAATGCGGAAACGCTGTGCTATCCGATTTTGGATCAGTGGGACCAGACGGCAGCGGATTTCAAAAATGCACCGTTGCCCAAGTTCTCCCAACTCACTGAGGGAATTCCGCTCAAGACCGAACTTGAGCGTCAACTCTTGAGGGCAATCGGAGACTATCAATCCGCCGTTGCTGAAAAGTTGCTTCCAGTGTGTGAGGAAATTCTCGCCACCGAGATGATTCCGGAGTTTCAGCGGGCTTTGTCGGCCTCAACTCCGCAGCTTGCAAATCTGGCGGCCAATGAAATCGCCAATCGACACGGGCCAACCGGAACCGGTGTAGGGGCTGATCGACCAATGAATGCCCTGATGTGGCGAACTGATGCGATGGCCTTTGGCACTCAGAATTTCGATGGGCTTTACCAAATTCCGGTTGTTGATCCAGTCAATGATTGGTCTGAGCGCCAGTCAAGGTATTTGGACGAAAGCAAAGACGGCCGCTGGTTATTCTCTTTCCGGTTTTTAAGCGCGGCCAATCGAGAAATGCTGCTTAATTTGGACGCCAACTTACGAGCTGCCCGAAATGATAAGTTTGTTCCGCCAGAAAAGTATTTCCAGGGCCGCGGATATCACAATGGTGTGGCAAAACTCTCGCAGTTCGCAACCATGTGGCGGGGATTTACGGAAGCCAACTTGAGGAAACTTTTCTGCGACGAGTATCCGGCCAGCAACATGCCGTTCGTGATTCGCCGAAGCAGTCTTCCGCGAAATCAAGCCATCGAAGAAGACTTCATGTTTGTGGGCGTTGCCTATTGGGCTCCGCTAACCGAAAACATGCCGGGCCTGTTTGGTGGATCCAGAAGCACTGATCAAATCGGTTTCGCTCAGACCCAGCTCTTCACTCCTCGGAATCGCCAAGTTCAGCGGCTTCAACATATCAATATTGATTCAGCTCGCAGCACTCCAGCAACTGGAACTTATTACTTCCAGGAATTCATGCCCCGGCACCCGGAGTTCATTTTTACTTCGTATCCGCCGAGTCGGTCTCGCGGCATTCCGTCTGTATTTCGATTCGGACTTTGGAATCAGAACTGGAATGTCCAGTTGGTTCCAGCGACCGCAGCCGCACTCCCTACGATTTTGCAAACTGCGCCACCCGAACTTGACTATGAAGTTCCCAGCCTTGGAGGGTTATCGGTTGATGAATTTCGACATCTCAACACCCACTAGGCTAAAGTCGCTTAAGGAAGCAGGAAAACCAGCCACCAGCCGTAGTGAAAAACGAAACGGCCTGGCTCCTCTGGAGATGGTCCTCGCACTACCTCTTTTAATGGGAGTGATGGGCCTGTTAATGGTTTTTGGTTTTGTTGCCAGTTGGAAGGTTCGCTCCGAAGTGGTCGCCAAGGATATTGGCTGGCGAAACCGCTATCCGCGCGGCCGCAACATCCATCAACGATCTGAAGAATGGCCTGAACTCGAAGGCGAAAACAGAAGTCTTGATTTGCACCGCACAGACGCTGGAAACCTAGAGTCAGTTGACGCCCAACCCGTAGTTCATGCGCAGATCATTCGCGGACCGATATCCGAGATCGTTGTCAACTCGCAGCTGCTGGATTTCTCCAAGGGTGTCACACGCGGCGTTGCAACGGTCAATCAGCCTTCCCAGATCATGGGGGAAATTGGGCGGGCAGATTATCGCACGACTAACGAATTTGTTTCGGGTTCCTTTTCCTACCCAACCATCGGTGGCGGTAACTACTCCCGGCGAATCCCGATCCTTTGGGACACGCAGCTTGACGACCTATATGACCAACCCGGGGTAAGCGATCTGATCAATGCGATCAATGACTTGAGGGATCCGATCGTATTGCCAATCGATGAAGACATGGAGTTCTACACTTGGAACCTTCGCTTGCTGGAGGATAGGATCGTCGAGCCGTCGGGCAACGAGACACTAATCTGGGAAAGATGGGATTCCCTACCGGCCTGGCCTGATCCTCGATCCTACGTTTACATTCGCGATTTCTCACGCCTCGGGGAATCTGACTGGGACGAACCGCGACAGCGGCGAAGGGGCTTCCGAGAAATCTCGCCGACGCCATCGTGCTACCCTAGCGTTTACACACGGCCTAGAAGAAACACCAGACACGTTCGCTATGAAGAGGGCCGCGATTCCGTGCGGGACACCATTGTGGAGGCGTACCTCGATCAAATCCCTCAAGTTCCATTGTCGATGGCATCTAGAACCCGGCAGCTATACCAAACGGTACTCGACTATCACGAGAGAGATCATGTCGAACCTCGATTGACGCTTCAGGAAAGGAAGTTTCTTGAGAAATCGGTGGAGGAACTCCAACAGTACATCACTGAGTTAAGCGATCGGGAATGATAGGGCCAGGTTGTGATTTTGTTAGCCGTTTGGGCAATAGCCCTGGTTGAACTGCCATTAACCGTGGCTATCGCCAAAACGGCTGATGTTGTCAGGGAGTGTTTTGAAAAAATCACAGCCTCGTCGCGGCGGTTCCTGCTTACCGATTAAATACAAGCTCGACGCCTGCCAGTAGGGCAGCAACTCTTCCTTTGCACTAACGAACCATTCGACCACAACGCAGCCGGTTTTACGGCACGCCGACAACATGGACCAACCGAATTCGGATCTTGAACCAACTGCTCAACTTGTTGAGACGGCCAATAGCTCGCCGGAGATCATGACTCCCGACTCGCCAACCGGTTTCGCTATAACGGGCAAGAAGATCACGAATTGGACCAGCAACCTGATTGCATCGGCGATGGTAGCCATCATCGCTTTAGTCGCCGGCTCACACCTGGTCTCGTCCCTATCGCCACTCAGTAGCCAGCCTGACGAACTACCGATTGAAGCCGAACTAAACGAGGCATGGCCGGTACTGGAATCCTGCGCCCTGCAATTCGGCAACTCCAACGTTGAGCTTCAACGTGATACCATCAATGGCACCCGGGGCGAAGTAATCGAATTCCTACAAGCCAAATGTCGTGAAGTTCTGCAGCAAGACAACGCTGGCTTGGAAGCGATGAGAGAGAACGAAGCGCAATTGGCAACTCAATTTTTGGAAACCCAGTCGATGGAACCCGTCGAGCAACACGCCGGGCACTGGCGGATCTTTCATGTCGAAAATCCAAAGATCAGTTCGCCACTTCCGATGGTGATTGGAGTTCGTGACAATGGAACGAAGGACAGCCTGTCGAGCAACTCGGAAAACAAGACGAAGAACAAGACGAAGAAAGAACCTGCCTCGCGCTTGGCAGTCTGGGGACTTGCCCTCCCACAGGCCGCGTCCCCAGACGGCACAAACGATACAACTGATGACACAATCAAAACACCACCCCAAGACGACCCAGACGCAGTTCCTGTTTCAGGAACGTGGACTTCGTTTGTTGGCCGAAGTGCAGTTGCAGATGAACTGAACCAGCTCAAAGACGACCTCATTCCAGTACAAGCTCAGCGAACCCTTGCGATTGCGGGGGGAAACGGAGATTCGCTGATTGGATTCAGTGGCGGAAAAATCGCGGACACGACCCGGTTCTTTGACGGCTTAGCCTCAAA
Organism: uncultured Pirellulaceae bacterium; assembly: GCA_937981585.1. Taxonomy (GTDB): domain Bacteria; phylum Planctomycetota; class Planctomycetia; order Pirellulales; family Pirellulaceae; genus Mariniblastus. Next base: position 8,522 of record CALJOA010000116.1, read on the forward strand.
ACGATCATGGAAAACGGCTCAACCATGGCACCAATCAGCCGATTCTTGGACCACCAGCTACGAACTTCCCAAAGATTCGCCTGCCCGAGGGATACAAGTACAACTAAGCCTCAATCATAATCAGGGCTCACACAAAAAATCATTGCGCGGGATATTGATCATCCGCGCACAGAAGTAATCGCAGTACCAGTTTCGATCTTGAGTCGATTCGAATTGACTTTTGAACTGAGTCAAAAGCAGCGGAGAAAAAATGAACAATTGGATCGGAATCTTGATCGCGCTCTCACTGGCAATTGTTGCCGGAGTACTCAACTGGCAATACCTCGAACGAAAAACTGAGGAGGTCGAAATGATCGCTTTCGTGGCGGTCAAACAAGGCACGACCATCGAACCAGGCGAGCGATTCCTAGAAGAGCATTTCGTGCCACTCAACATTCCCAAAAAGTCTGTCGGCAGCCTCGAAGAGTCAGCCGTTCTTTACGAGGATCGGCATACTGTGATCAGCATGAAAGCGATCCATCTGTATCGCAGCGGCCAAGTCATGCTGCGTCAAGAACTTCGATCACCACCAAAAAAACTCAACATCGGACCCAACGAGGAAGGATTTTGGGTTCCCGTCGGCGGTAGTTCGTTCGTGTCCTCACTGTTCGCGCCGGGCGATATGGTTTCGTTTTCATTGCCAGCACCTCGAACCGTCAACTTTCGCAACAAGGAATCCAAACCGATTCAGTCGGAACCGGAGAAAGACGAAGACGGCGAATGGAATTTCGATGGAACACCGACCGTCGAGGTCAATCAAGGTCCTTCCGAGTTCGTCGGGCCGTTTCGAATCATTTCCGTTGGAGCTCGACTTGGAAGCGCCGAAGTCAGTCGCGCCACCGGTGGACGAGGCGGATCTGAAAGCACATTGGGCGTCGCGATTCAGCGAGGCGCTGATGGAAAACGAGACGCCAAGGGCAAACTACTAGTCGAGCGAGTCTTGGCTCCGGGCTTTCGCCACGCGGGGGTTCTACTTCACGCCAAACCGAAACCAAAATAGAAAACACATTCAGCAACTCTTGCTCGCCTTTATTGATCCCATCAGGAAATTGATTTGAAAATCTGGTTCAACAAAATCAACGAATCTCGCCGTTCGATTTTCGAAGTCGTCGACAAAGACGAAGACGGAAACTCGATCGAAGTCTCGGTCACGATTGGCCGTGATCCCGAAAACATGCTGGTGCTCGAGAGCCCACTGGTGTCTCGGAAACACGCGATCGTACGGCGGCTAGAAAATTGCTTTGAACTGGAGAACGTCGGCTTGAACATCTGCATGGTCGGAGAAGCCGACGTTGGTGTCGGCGAAACGGTGCAGTTCGATGGCGGGATGCCAGTTCGGATCTGGCCCTACACTCTGAGCTTCGAATTGGAATCGATTCCGGAAATCAGTCGCCATGAGTTCGACGATCACATTCGCAACGTTATGGCGAATCTTGAACAGCGAATTCACAAACAGCTTTTGGAACGACTTGATCTGGTCGGTATGGAAAGCTCACGGACCCCCGACCAAAAAAGCATCTTGCTGCTTGAGAATAACATCCAGGATTGCTGCCGTGAGATGGAGGTATTCTCCGAGGGCAACGAAGAACTTCTCAACAACGTCGTTGGACTTGTCCTTCGCGACTTACTTACCAATCAGATTATTCTTGAAGGCTCGGTCGATTCGAAACGCTCCGCAACACTGACAAGTAACGAGTTCGACGTTCCGGCGACTTTGATTCCCGAGCGTGAGCAGGAAATGCAAAACCTGCTACGAATGCTCAAGGATCAACTCAAGCTCGACGTTCCGACTGACACCAGTGAGAAGATTCGGATCGTTGAGGAACAAGCCCAGTCAAAATTCCCGTCGCTGCAGCGTTTTCTACACGCTGAGCTACGTCGCTACATTATCTTGCGAGCACTAAAAAAGGACCTCAAAGACACCGTGTTCGGGTTTGGCCCCCTTCAGGATTTGCTGCGTGTCCCGTCGATCACCGAGATTATGGTCGTCTCGAGCGATCAGATCTACGTTGAAACCGACGGTGTTATTGAGCGTTCAGGGCGAAGATTTATTTCTGACCAGGTCACCGAGTCGGTTATCGAACGTATCGTCGCTCAGGTCGGACGTCGCATCGACAAAAGCCAACCGCTTGTTGACGCCAGACTGCCAGATGGATCCCGTGTCAACGCGGTCATTCCACCACTTGCGATCCGCGGCCCATGTTTGACCATTCGTCGTTTTCCTGAGCAACGCCTGACGGTCGAAGACTTGATCGCCAAACAAAGCCTAACCAGTTCGGCGGCTGCGTTTCTTCGTGCTGCGGTCGGAAACAGGCGAAACATCCTCGTCAGTGGTGGAACCGGTAGCGGCAAAACCACAATGCTCAACGCGATGAGTAGCTTCATCCCATACAAAGAGCGCATCGTCACCGTCGAAGATACGGCGGAACTGAAGATGCATCAGGACCACGTGGTCACGCTCGAAACGCGCCCCGCCAACGTTGAGGGACGCGGCGAGTACAGCGCCCGCGACCTGGTCAAGAATGCGTTGCGAATGCGCCCCGATCGTTTGATCGTCGGTGAGTGTCGCGGCGGCGAAGCCCTCGACATGCTCCAAGCCATGAACACCGGCCACGATGGTTCAATGACGACGGTTCACGCCAACAGCTCAGCAGAAGTCATCGAGCGACTTGAACTGCTTGTTTTGATGGCCGTTGAGCTACCAATCAAAGCGATCCACCGTCAGATTGCCTCAGCGCTGGACCTGATCGTTCAGCTTAATCGTACTAACGATGGGCGGCGAATGGTCACACAGATTTCCGAAGTCGAACGAATGGACGAAGACACCGGCGATCTAATCGTGACTGACATTTTTAACTCCAGAAATGGAATCGCTCTCCAACCAACCGGCTACCTGCCAACGTTTGTAGACCAATTGGTTGATAAGAATCTGCTTGATCTTAGGTTCCTGTATTCCGAAGGTGGCAAAGAAGAGCCGGACGAGCCTAAACGGCTGGGTAACCAAGAGACTGTTGTCGCCCCATCGCATGATGTGATTCCACCACCAAGCCAAAGGCAGGTCGATTGATGGCATCAGCAGAGACAATTTTTATCAGCGGAGTCATGGCCGCCGGAGCTGCGGGGGCGAGCTGGTTCAGCCGCGATTGGGTCGGAAGTGCGCTGGCGCTGGTCGAGAAGAACATTGAAGTCGAACTCAAGGCGATGCGGATCAAAACTCTCCACCTGCGAAAGTACCTTGCGGGTTGGCTTTACTTGATCGTGATCGTCTTCCTCTTGCTTTGGTTTGGTTACGGCAGCCCAGTCTTCGCAGTTCTGGCCATTCTTTTAATGGGCCCGTTGCCGTGGTACCTGCTCAGACAAATGGCCAAGCATCGACGGGAAAAGATTGAAGAACAGTTGGCCGGAAGCATGACCACGTTGTCCAGTGCTATTCGCGCCGGCCTGTCATTGGCGCAGGCTTTGGAGATCCTCGCCGATCAGTCGCCGCGCCCCATTAAACTGGAGTTTCAACACATGGTTGGTCAGTACGCGATGGGAAAGACGCTTCAGGAAACGTTGACCGAAGCCAAAGATCGACTCAAGAGTGAAAATTTTTCGATGTTCGCTGCGGCGATGCTTGCCAGTCGAGAAAGCGGTGGAAAGCTGAACGAAACAGTTGAGCGAATTGCGACATCGGTTCGCGAGTTTCAACGACTTGAGCGTAAAATCCAGTCTGAAACGGCCCAAGCCAGAAAATCTGCGGTCTACATGGCGTTGGCTCCACCGATCATTTTGTGCGCTTACTACTTCGTTGATCCCATCAACACGACCCGGTTGTTCACGACGCTACCGGGACAAATCATGTTAACGTTTGCAATCCTACTCGACGTCGTGGCTTGGCTTTGGGCGTCAGCGATCTTGAGCCCGGACATTTAGGAACCACCATGTTCGACCTTAACTCCATCCTGATCGGCGCGCTTGACGCGTTAGCAATCTTACCCACTGCGGTAATGGCTGCGTCGGTCTTTGCGCTGGTCTACTGGATTGTCCTTGCGCTTGAAACTGGCGATCTTCAACAAGGTGACCAATGGCAATACGACGTCAGTCGAATCAATGACCTTCGTCGTTGTGATCCCACGTTTCGAGTCTTTCAACCGATCATTCAATCGTTCGCCCAATTCAACCGTGGAGCTTTCAAGGAAACGCTTCCCAAAATGCAACGGGAACTTCAAGCCGCCGGTCTACCAAGGAGTTGGTTGGCGGAAGAGTACCTGGGTAAGCTCGAACTTATCGGGCTGCTTATTTCGCCGATCATTATGTTCGGAAGCGTCAAATGGATGGGAGCGCCGGGTATCCTGCTGGGAATATTCCTGACGCTGTTTATCATCTACATGATGCGACGCAATCTGCCCAACCGTGCTCGAGCTCGGCTGGTCAATATCAAGCGTCGAATGCCGTTCATGCTAGACCTGATGACGTTGCTGATGGAAGCCGGTACGACGTTCCTTCATGCGCTCGAACAAGCGGTAGCGGAACATCGCGGGCATCCGTTATCGCTGGAGTTCAATCGCGTTCTGACAGACATGAATCTTGGCAAAACCAGAAAGCAGGCTTTTGAGTCGATGCGGGATCGACTTCAGGATGACGAAGTCACCAGTATCCTGACATCGATGATTCAAGCTGAGGAGCTGGGAACGCCTCTCTCAAATGTCCTTCGAACCCAATCAGATGTGCTGAGGCTCAGACGTTCTCAGCGAGCCGAAGCGATTGCAGGCGAGGCCGGGGTTAACATGCTGTTGCCAGGTGTTCTTGTGATGGCGTCGACAGTAATTGTTATCATAGGACCGTTCGCGATTAACTTTTTGATCTTTGGATTTAAGATGGAATAACGGTTAAGCCTTTGACTAGATACTTGCAAAACACCAGCCAACAACCCACTTGCCTTGAGTTGTATACTTACAACAACCAAAGTTATCGGCGTGTAATGGTAACCCGACGCGTGAGCGAGGGATTCACGGGATTTCATGTGAGTCGCTCCCTCGCTAACGCGTCGAGTTACCAGCTAGCGCCTTCCAGCAGGACAGGCGGTTTACGATAAACAATTAGTCATTCCCGCGCAGGCGGGAATGACGGTTGGTAAAAACTCGCAGCATCGCCTGGTTACCATTAAGTCCCCCAGTCAACCACTACAAACTTCAGCAACAAGACTTCTGCTTCAACCAGCCAAGGCTTCAACTACAAAAGCATGAAATACGCACGATGCCCAAATTGTAAAGGTAGACTCGGAATCCCGATTAAAAAGCGGGGACTTCCGATCACCTGCCCCAAATGCAGCAAGGAGTTCGTTGCGCCCGATCATCTCGACACGCCGCAAACCAAAAAATCCGCCCCATCTTCATCTGACCCGCCGACTCGCAAGAAGCCTTCATCGCGCACCCTTCCGAAGCCCGCGACGATCGCACCCACGGCAGACGAACGTCCCAATGCCAAACGCGAACTAGATTTGACGCCGCCGCCCCCGAGCGACAAGTCAGTTGATCTAATACCCCCTCGTGCGGCTTCCGACTCGGTGAAGCCGCCCAAATCGAAACCTTCGGCTCCAACCACAACACCGGTTGATTCGCCACTCAATCCGCCTAGCAGGTCATCGGTTCCCGAGCCGCCCGCTCCAGCCCGACCGCCGGCAAAAACGTCTTCAAACACGACGGCCTCAACGCGGCCGGTTGCCAGTCTCGTCAAGCCCTCTGCTTCGGCAGAGCCGCCAACTGTCGAGCCAGCCAACTTGCCCACCAAACCTGAGAAATCTAAACCAGCGAAGGCAGAAACTTCGGTCGCGACAATCATCAAGACGGAGTCCACGGCACCTGCTCTTATCAAGGACGGCAAGCTTCCGACACTGCACTTGAACGATGACGCCGAACCGAAACCCAAGGAAGAAAAAAAATCAAACCCAGTGCTGCTGGTTGCAGTGCTTGGAGGAAGCCTTGTCACGTCAGTACTGATGATGGTAATGCTTAGTAGCGGCGATACTAACCAACGACTTGAGGGGGTAGAGAAAACCAGGGAGCAGATTCGTGCCTACTACGAAGTCCGCGCCGACCAGGAGATCAGACCTTATCAAACCGACTTGCGCCAAGCGCAGTTAGCGCATTCTCGGGGCGACTATCTCACTGAGATTCGTGCTTACGAAACAGTGATGGCTCGTTTTCGAGATGAGAACTTCAGCCGGTACAGCGGACTGACAGGAAGTGAGAATTCGGACCGAGAACTGGAAAAACTGGTTTCGGTTCTGCTTGAACAAGCCAAACGAAATGCAAAGCGGTAATCGGCGCGGCGGGAAATTTCGTTAAAATAATTTGAGACATTCCAACGACAGAATTCAGGCATAGAATTCAAGCATGGCCAACCCAAAACAAACTCGATACAAGCTGATCAAACAGATTGGCGCAGGTGACTATGCCAAAGTTTACGCTGCCCAGGATGTAAAGCTTGGGCGTAAAGTCGCGATCAAGCAGCTTCACAGCCAGTACATGGACGACGAGCAGAAACTGGCTCGCTATTGGCGAGAAGCAAAAATGTTGCTGGATCTTGAACATCCCAACATCATGACGATTTATGATATCGTCAAGCACCGTGGTCGGCTCGTCTTGGAGCTGATGCAGGGCAACCTCATGCAGGTTTACGGCGGCAAGCCGATGCCCGTGGCCGATGTGCGTCAAACGATTCGTCAGGCAGCGACCGGTTTGGCGTGTCTTCACGAAAACGGAATCATCCACGGCGACATCAAACCAGCCAACTTGATGCTTAGCCGTACCAACGTTGTCAAGCTTGGCGATTTCGGGTTGGCGAGGCGATCCGCTGACGCTGAAGGCAGCATGCTCAAGGGGACCACTAAGTACATGGCCCCTGAGTTGGTGTCCGAAGATTTTGGGCCCGTCGGTGCACCGAGCGATCTTTATTCGTTGGGTTTCACGGCTCTGGAGCTGATGGTCGGACCCGAATTCGATTCGCTGTTTCCGGATCTGGTTGCATTTGGTCGCGACAAACAAATGGCTTGGATGATGTGGCATTGCTCTGCCGATCGCCAACTACCGGTCAAAACAGTCCTCAACGGCGTGCCCGACGATTTGGCGAACGTCATCGAAAAGTTGACCTCCAAGGATCAATCGAAACGCTATCAAACCGCCCAGCAAGTCGTCGCGGATCTGACGGGATCGGCGAAACCTGTCGGCGCATCGGTCAAAGAAGTACAAGCCGCTGCTGAGGAGCTTGCCAAAAAGCAAAAGAAAAAGAAGCGGCTCATCACCGTCGCGGCTTGTTTGACGAGCTTGATGGTTTGCGCGGCCCTAGCCTTCTTCTTGCGCCAGAAACCCGAGCCCCCCGCTCGCGTCGCTCCCCCTCCGCTTCACGGCATTGTCAGGAACGTCCTTCCGATCGACGACAAGCTTGTGATCGAAACACCGGAGGGAAAGAAGGAAATCAAGCTATTCCCCGGCGACCAACTCAACCTCAATCGTAAATCTGCGGTGCTTCGTGATCTAGAGCAAAACGATCGACTGGTCATCAAAACGGTAATCAGCCCCGGAACCAAGGACCGCTTCGACATCTTTGCGTTTCGACCAGAGCAACACGCCGGGGTCATCACAGAAATCAAACCTGATTCCAACCAATTTGTCCTCAGCGTCAATGAGGGAGATGAATCTGGAAAGAACTTTGATCTCACCGTCGAAGAGTTGACGGAGATTATGGTCAACAAAGACAAAGGCACCGAGCAGGCTCCGTTGACGCTTGGCGATCTTCAAAAAGACGATGAAGTTATCGTTGAACTTTGCGAGAACACTGACGGGATGCAGGCGTTAAAAGTTGACGCGATTCGAACGGTCTTCCTGGAAGGCGTTATCCGGAAGCTAGTTCCCCGCCAGGGGACGATGACAATCGCGGACACGTCAGGCACTGAAGAGCGTCTAGTCTCGCTACCGCTCGAAGCCAACTGCACTTTTTCGCTCAACGGAGTCAAGTCGCTCAACGACAGATTGCTCAACGCGAGCGACATCAAAATCGGCGACCGAGTCAAGGTTCAGCACGATGTCAAAATCACCAACATCGACGCTTACCGGCCATTCGAAGACAAGGGCAGCATTCGTACTGTTTCCTACGATGCTGGTCGCCTGCTCCTCAAAAGCCAAAATGCGACCAAACCAAAATCATATTCAATTGGCCCCAAAACCCAGATTCTTCTCGGAGGGGAAACAGCAACTATCGACGACTTGCGGGCCGGGGACGAGGCACAGCTTGTTCATGATTCACCTAACGACAAAAGCCCGACTTTGTTGTCGCTCAATGCTCTCCGACCCAAGGACCGAACCAAATGGGCGATTTTGATCGGGATAGATCGCTTCAATTCGCTCGACGCCCTAAACGCTTCAGTCGCCAACATTGACGTGATTGAGTCGAGATTGACAAATCGTTTCGGTGTTCGAGCTGAACAGATCAAGAAGTTAAACAATCCGACCCAAGTCACTATCGAACAGCAGATACCCGGGGTCCTGGACCGGATCAGTAGTCGTGACTCGCTTTTTGTTTACGTGGTCACGCGTGGTTTCATCGAAAAGCAAAAGGGAGCGTATCTCGCGACCAAGGGATTCTCGATCGACGAAATCGAGTCTTCTGGATTGCCGCTGGACTGGTTGATTGATGCCCTCGATGGCTGCAAGGCGTCCAAGAAAGTTTTGTTCCTTGAATGCCCGGCAGAAACGAACGGCGGCGAGTCAGGGCCGGCCACTGCTACCGAAATGGTAAAACTGCTTCAAGACACCAAACGAGGCGGCTATCCAAAGTACACCCACGTTCTAGCCAACGCCCAACCTGGAGACAAAACCGGTGGCGTGGTTTCCTCCGAATCAGGGGACGAAGGTACTGCGTTCGGAGCCGCGATCAGCGAAGCGTTTGCTGGAAAGGCTGATCGCGAACGAGACGCGTCTGTTCAGATTACTGAGTTGACCAACTACGTAACCAAGCGTGCTGCAGCGATTGCCGGTTCAGTGCAAGCAAAGCAAACACCGTATCTGTTTGTTCCCGACGATCGTCCGCCACGAATTTTGCCAGACGATCAGCAAGCGATCGTTACTCTGCTGACCGAGTTTGGCAATTCGAAGGTTGATCATGAGGCGCTGGTCAGCGATGGCGAGCTGCTCGAACGAAGAACTAATGGCCAACCCGAACCGATGTTGGCGACGGGGATTATCTTGATCAAGGCATTCAAGATGAATGAAGCGATGGAGATCCTCGAACAAGTCCGCCTCAAGAACCGAGACTGTTTGCTTGCCCATCAAGGCGTCATTTGGCTTCACCTTTACAAACGACACTACGATCAGGCTGGAATCAAGCTACAACAGATGCTTAGTCAGATTATTGTGCCCGAGGATGGCGAAGCTCACGACCCAACGGTTTTGAAAAAATTCCAATGGGCCGGCGCGGTTCGCGAGCTAGTCGGCGGATCCTCTCAATGGAATCAGCGCGTCCCTGACGATTCCGTGATTGCTCAGTGTGACAAAATCGTCGCTAGCCACGGCAGTAAGGCGATCGAGTTGTACAAGGCCGGTCGCGTACCGATTCGCCAAAAAATTAACCAGTTCACTGCCACGCTCAAGGAGAACCCGTCGTCTGACGTCGAGCTGGTTCGAAAACGTGTCAAGTCTTACGATATCCAGATTGCGACTCCTGAGTCGATTCAAGAGATTCGCGCGGCATTGGAACTGGATTAGTCAAAAATAACGCTTTGACCTTCCTAACTTCAAACCGCGTTATAAACTGGTAGACTTGACCAATTGAGTTTTATTGCCGCCATCGTTGTGCGGCTACAACCCCCTGATTTCTATCGAAACCACGATGTCGAAGCGGCAAATCGCAGTCACCGGCTACGGAATTAACTCGGCCTTGGGAGTTGGTGGCGACGCCAACTCTGCAGCGCTTCAGGCTGGAAAATCTGGAATTATCTCGACTCGCGAGACCTGGACGCCTCACAAATTCAAGTCGCTGGTCGCGGGTAACATTTCGCTTGACGGTCTCAAGGAAATGTTCGATCGCAAGCAAAGCCGCTTTCTGTGCGAAGCCGCGTTGCTGGCAGCTGGATCGCTTCAGCATGCCATCGACCACGCCGGTTTAACGGACGAAGAAGTTCAGTCACCCGACACAGGCGTCATCGTAGGCACCGGCGCCGGAGCCAGTATCACCGACGTCTTGTTCATGTGCAAACGGCTTGAAAAGCGTGGCGCCGCCAAGGTGGGCGCTTATCATGTACCCCTGATCATGGGATCGTCGCTGACAGCCAACCTTGGAAGCATCTTCCAAATTCACGGGCACTCGTTTTCGATCACCTCGGCTTGTGCCACCTCAGCCCACGCGATCATGTTGGGTATGGACACGATCCGCTCGGGCCGTCAGAAACGTGTCTTCGTTGGTGGCTCGGACGACATCAATATTTACTCAGCCGGATCCTTTGATGGAATGAACGCACTGTCTACCGGTTTCAACGATTCACCCGAGACTGCCTCTCGACCGCTGGATCGTGACCGCGACGGTTTTGTTATCTCCGGCGGTGCTGGCGTGCTGGTCCTCGAAGATCTTGAAACGGCAAACGCTCGGGGCGCGACGATCCACGGTGTGATCGCCGGAGCTGCCGCGTCTTGTGATGGCGATCAAATGGTTGTCCCAAGCGGCATCGGCGCACAACGTGCAATGACTGCCGCAATTGCCGATGCAGGCATCAAGGAATCGGATATCGGTTACGTCAATTTACATGGAACTTCGACTCCAGTTGGGGATCGAATTGAACTCAAGGCAGTTGGAGATGTGTTTGGCGACAGGATTCCAAAATTCTCTTCTACGAAATCCATGACAGGACATTCGTTGGGAGCCGCCGGAGCACACGAAGCGATCTTTTGCATGCTGATGATGCGTGATGGCTTCATCGCGCCCAACATTAACCTTGAGAATCCTGACCCAGTTGTTGCTGGGCTACCGATCGTCCAGGAAACTGAAAAATCTGATTTCAAATTCGCGTTAAGCAACTCGTTCGGTTTCGGCGGAACCAACTGTAGCCTGGTGATCGCAAAAGAACCGTTTTAAGTCACCAGCTCGAACCTGAATCGAAATCATTGTTTAAGTTGTTCAATCAGGTTATTACTCTGCGTTCTCCGTTCCTTCTTTGGGCAGAATTGCATCATCAGCTCGAGGAAACCGCAACGGACAAGTTCAGCCGCGTTCCGGATTACAGATCTGCACAGCAAACAAACCGGAGTCTCGCATGTCCCAAAACCATATTCCGCAGCTTCAGCCATACGACGAGTACAATGCAAAGCTCGAATCAAACGTACATCCATCCGGCTGGAGCAATCCGACTCCTACGGAGCCCTACCACTTGGTCGTCATCGGGGCCGGGACTGCCGGCCTGGTGACTGCAGCCGGTGCTGCCGGGTTGGGCGCCAGAGTCGCGTTGATCGAACGGGAGTTAATGGGCGGTGATTGCCTCAACGTGGGTTGCGTACCTTCCAAGGCTTTGTTGAGCGCCGCTCGCGTTGCCGCTCAAGCCCGCAATGCGGCTGAGTTTGGTATCAAGATTGATTCTGTCACGGTCGATTTTCCCAAAGTCATGGAGCGAATGCGTTCGTTGCGAGCGTCGATCAGCCCAGTTGATTCGGCAAATCGTTTTTCTGAATTGGGCGTCGATGTATACTTTGGTCAAGGAAGCTTTACTGGCAGGGGGCAGATATCCGTTACCCGAAACGACGAGACCTCGTCGAATATTGCTTACAAAAAAGCTGTTATTGCGACGGGAGCACGCGCGGCTGCTCCGCCGATCAAAGGATTGGAAAACGTCGAATACCTGACCAACGAAAATCTTTTCTCGTTAACCGAACTGCCAAAACGATTCGGGATCGTCGGAAGCGGACCAATTGGATGCGAAATGGCCCAGGCGTTTGCGAGGTTTGGAAGTGAAGTCGTTCTCTTCGAACGATCTGACAGAATCTTGACGCGGGAGGACCCTGACGCGGCTGCAGTCATCCAGGATCAACTGGTCAAAGACGGTGTGAATCTGCAACTCAACTCCACGGATATGGAAGTCGCTTCGTCGGCCGACGGAACGATAAAAATCTCGGTAGAGCAGGGGAACGGTAAACATAGTTTCGTCGTTGATCAAATTCTGATCGCCGTTGGCCGCGCACCAAATGTAAATGGTCTAAACTTGAGATCCGTCGGGGTTGATTACGACAAACGAGGGATCGAGGTCAACGACAATCTTCAAACAACCAACGCTCGAATCTACGCCGCCGGAGACGTTTGTTCCAAATTTCAGTTCACTCATGCAGCCGATTTTCAGGCTCGGATTGTTATTCAAAACTCTTTGTTCGCCGTCGGCCCTTTCGGAAAAAAGAAGGCTAGTGATCTGAATATTCCTTGGGCAACGTATACCTCGCCCGAAGTCGCCCACTTTGGCATGTACCCTTGGGACGCGGAGAAGGCTGGCGTTGCGATCGACACCTATTTCCAGTCTCTTGAGCATATCGACCGCGCGATACTTTCCGGTAAAGAAGCTGGATTCATAAAAATTCACACCGTAAAAGGGACCGACAAGATTGTTGGCGCAACGATCGTAGCTGAAAACGCTGGCGATATGATTTCTGAAGTTACCGTCGCCATGGATAACGGCGTGGGACTGGGAAAAATAGCTAGTTCAATCCATCCTTATCCAACTGAAGCCGAAGCGATTCGCAAGCTAGGTGATCAATTCAACAAGACCAAGCTAACGCCGTTTAGCTCAAGGGTTCTTGGATTTCTTCGCCGAATCAACGTCGGGAAATAATGGAGTTGTAACGCCCTCGCTATTGAGGTCACGAGGTCCCATGGGATCAAAACCCGGATCGTGCCTCCCGCCAAGGCAACTTCGGTCTCGCCCCGCTTTTTTTAGAAGCATTTCGACCAAAGGGCCGACAACGATCGTTAATATCCGATTCTTCGTCAGACCTAAATCCACTAAGTGATTTTCTTCCCCATCGTCGGCGATATTATCCGCAGCAGTACGTTTAAGGGGTGTATTTTTTGCCAGTGGTATGCTGCACCTCTAACCCCTACTTCCAACAGTGGTTAGCTTTTCTCACCGAGCAACCAATCATGCCTGAACAACAATCTACGCGACAAACCGAACCGCCCTGCATAGACCGAGCTTTGCTGATGGAGCTGGTGAACAAATGCGGTACCCCGCTGTTTGTGAAGAACCGGCAGCATCAATTCCTACTCGTCAACGACTCACTGTGCGATCTAGTTGGATTCGATAAGGCTGAGATGATCGGGAAAAACGACTTCGATCTTTACTCGAAAGAAGAAGCCGAAGAGTTTCTTGCTAGTGACGAGCAAGTGTTTCAAGCGAAAGTCAAATCCGAGTACGAAGAGATCCTCACGGATACGAAGAACAGCTCTAGGAACGTCAGGACGATCAAAAACGTCTACGTCACCGAAACAGGCCAGGAGTTGCTGGTCGGGACGCTGCACGATATTACTGAGCTTCGCAAGACACAAAGCAAACTCGAAGACGCCATCAACCACCTCTCAGTGATCGCTACGACTGATTCGCTAACTGGATTGTCCAACCGTACACAACTCGAGTCGCGAATCGAGTATCAAATCAGGCGTGCGGATGAAACCAACAGCTGCTTCAGCATCGTCTTCATCGACCTCAACGGATTCAAGGTTATTAACGATACGGCGGGGCATCTTGTTGGTGATGAGATTCTCAAGATCTGTGCCCAAAGACTGCAACACGTGCTGCGAAACGGCACCAGCATTGCTCGAGTAGGCGGCGACGAATTCCTAGCGCTTTTGCCCGACGCTGATGAGGCTGGAGCAGCGGCAGCCGTGGAGCGAATATTTCAATCGTTCGAAGACTCAATCAATGTCAAAGAATCCAAGTGGCAGGTCGGCTGTAGTGTCGGGGTAGCGATCTACCCCAGAGACGGTGCCGCTGTTTGCGAGTTGATCAGAAACGCTGATTTCGCCATGTACGCAGCAAAGAAGACGAAACAGAGCTGCAATGCCAGCAACTCTTCTGCTGAGTTCTTCAAACCACAGATTGGCAAATCGATGGCGAGAAACCGTCATATCGAGTGTGCACTTAACTTCCACGAGAACTGCTCCAAGATCCGCCAACATTATCAGCCGATCGTTTCCCGACGAGGCAGCAAGTCCTATCGAATCGTTGGGTTCGAGTCGCTTGCCCGTTGGGAATTGGATGGCAAGCCGGTTTCACCGGAAGAGTTCATTCCCATACTCGAAAAAGGTGGAACAATAATTCCATTCGGTTATCAGATTATCGAATCTGCCTGCCGGTATCTCGCGGAAAAATGCAGCCCAGACCAGTTCGTTTCCGTCAACCTGACCTACCGACAGATAGTGGAAAAGGGTTTTTGTGATCGAGTCGAAAGCACCATTCGAAACGCCGGCATTGACCCGCGCCAAGTCTCGTTGGAGCTTACGGAACAAGATACCAACCTCGACAACGAAGCCGCCAGATCAGTGCTTTCGCAACTTTCAAGGTTTGGCATTAAAACGATGCTAGACGACTTTGGCTCCGGCTACTCCAATCTCAGTCGCCTAAGTGAACTTCCCATCGATGTCGTCAAAATCGACAAGTCATTGCTTTGGGGAGACAAGTTGCTGTTCAATTCAGTTCTGCAAATGATCCAGAATCTCGGATTTACTACAGTAGTTGAGGGAGTCGAAACCGAAGCGCAAGTCAAAAATATCGAGCATTTCGGCACTGACATGATGCAAGGCTACTTTTTCGGTCGCCCCGAGCCGGAAGACTACGATTGGTCCAACTTCAATCACGATGGAACTGCCGATCCGACATTATTCAACTTGCCAACGACTCCGGAGGAATTTCAAAGGCTCGACCTGCTGGCCGGATTGACCGAATTGCCAGAGGGTCCGGAAACCCCGATCGGGTAACAGCCCGATTACCACGACCTCTTTACGGATAGGGCCGGCTCTATACGGATGGGGTCGGGAGTCTTATCGTCAGCGCTGGTCATCGTGGCAGTCGCAAACAGTAGAAAGGGAATGGCAACAAGCGAAAATATAGACGGCGGGATCATGGCGGGCTCCAAACTGTGAAAACTCAAAACGGTTCTAGATGTAACTAAGAGCCTATCCCAGAACCCCTGCAACCTTGAGTGTGTTATAAGCGAACGAGAATTGTAGCATGGCCAGATAGTTTTCGGACTTTTTCTCCCATCGAACCAGGAGTCTTCGAAAGCGATTGATCCAGGAATGAGTCCG
>CALJOA010000117.1 GCA_937981585.1 uncultured Pirellulaceae bacterium
AAAGGGATCAAAAAGACGCTGCTGAGAAGGTTTACGAATCGTTTTCATCGGAACTCAATAGAAAAACAAGAACTACAAAAAACTAGCGCATTTGGGAATATAAGATAATCCACAAGTGAGGCCTTTTGTCGGGCGCATCAATAGTGCCTGTTCTACAAAATTGTCTTTTGGGAGGATGCTAAATCAGGTTAGTTACTTCTCGGCTTCCTTGAACCCTGCTTCCTTGATCGACTCGTATTTGCACTCCAATGCAACGACGTTAAAGCCCTTTTCTGTCAACACTTTCGCAGCCCGACCGGCGCGTCCACCCGCACGTCAGTGGAGAAACACGGTCTGCTCTTTCGAGATTCCTTCAAATGCAGTTTCGGGGTTCTCAGTAATCGCGTCGATCGAAATATGCTTGGCAGATTCGAAGTGGGCTTCGTTCCATTCTTCGTCCGACCGAACGTCGACCAGCAAAGCGTCTCCAGATTCGACGTCGGCAAACGCCTTGGCCAGTAACGCTTGTTCCGAGTCCGCTTCGCCGTTGGTATTCTCGTCTGGCTTGCTTTCCATTGAAGACGTCGCTGGTTCAGTTTTAGTGGCTTGCTCATTCTGTGACTGGCTGTAACAACCGGCTATCAAAATGAGAAGTAAGAAGCTCGTGATTATCTGACGTAGTACTATCGGTTGCATTGTCATCGGTCGCATTAAAAACTCGGTTTAGTGAAATGTTGGAGGGTAGGTCAAAAGCTCAATCGTGAGACGTCTTTGGTTGTAACGTGCTCTTAGCCAGCCGGATACAATTGTAGGTCTACTTACCAGTCGCTTTCAAAGTGCTCGTTTTGAATTGGAATCAACGCATCAAGAATGTCGCTTAGCACCGAAGCCGGAGAGCCGTTGGCTTCGACGCTGAATTTTTTGTCGTCAGGGTAACAGTCGAGGACCGGTTTGGATTGCTCCCGGTAAACGTCGAACCGGTGTCGAATGACTTCTTCGTTGGCATCGTCGGCACGGTTCTCCCGAATCGCACGGCGGCGCAGACGGTGAATCATGTCTTCTTCGTCTTCACAGCTGAGATGGATGACTCCTCGGATATCGATCGTGTTTTGAATTAGCTCTGTCTGGGCGACCGTTCGCGGCATCCCATCGAGAACCAAAAGGTCTTCACGGGGCTTGTACCACGAAAGTGCCACGTAAGCGTCCAAGGCCTTCTTCCAAATTTTGATCGTCAACTCATCGGGAACTAATTTTCCGTGGGCCGTGTACTCGCAGACTTCCTTTCCTTCGGGAGAGCCGATGTCGATCGAGCGAAAAACATCTCCAACCGCCAGGTGAAAAAATCCGGGAACCGAACCGAGGATCTTGCCTTGGGTTCCTTTACCAACCCCAGGAGGGCCGAACAAAAGTATTGAACGAAAACGTTTTTGATCTGTCATTGCCGTCGCTGCAATCTTCGAATTGGAAGTTTCTTCTGAGCCGTGGGATGTGTCGAGTTAACCTGACCAAACTGCTGGCCAGCCCGTGTGGTCGACGCCGAGCATCAATTATTCGTAATATCCGAAAGATCTATTTTGTAACTTCGTCACGGCGCGGGCAACCTTGACCAGCGGCATTCAAACCAGATATTTGGAACTTTAGGAATAATATGGTTGAGAACTCCCACGCAAGTCGGCAAATCCGCTTTGAGGGGTTGCAGTGTGGGTGTAAATGGCATGCTACCATTAGGTTTCAAAGAAGCATCGATCGTCCGTTCACCTTTGCCTTTTTCTGAGCAACCAATGAGATTTCACCGTCGATTTTCGATTCCTGTTTTGATTGTTGCTGCGTTGGCTCTTGTTTTTCAGCAAACCGCCGATGCCCAAGCCGCTGGCAATAAAGTAGGCGTCAAATACGTAGTCGATCTGTCCGATGCGAAGAATCACTATTTGAATATCACGGCGACGATTCCAGTTCGCGGTGAAACCACAGAAATGATGATGGCAGTTTGGACGCCTGGTTCTTATCTGGTTCGAGAGTATGCACGCCACATCGACTCACTGGAGGTAGTCTCTGGTGGGAAGAAGTTGGAGTTCGAAAAGACTCGAAAGAATCGCTGGGTCGTGCAGACCAAAGACATCAAGTCATTTCAGTTTCGATATCGGCTTTACTGCAACGAGATGACCGTGCGGACCAACTGGGTCGGCAAGCAATTCGCGATGATCAACGGAGCGCCAACATTTGTTACCGTTGCAGATCGCTTGCAAGAGAAACATGCAGTTCGATTGAAGCTTCCTAAAAACTGGAAACGGTCATCGACCAGCTTGCAGGCCCATGGCAAACAACCGCACAGCTTTATCGCGGAGAGCTTTGATGAACTAGTCGATAGCCCGGTCGTTGCTGGCAATGTGCAGGTCTATCCGTTCAGCGCCGGCGGAGTGGAGCACCAGTTGGTCAATGTTGGAGAGTCCGGCTATTGGGATGGAGCAAAAGCCGCGGCCGACCTGAAACAGGTCGTTGAAGCGCATCAGGAAATGTGGAAAGTCACTCCGTACGACCGATATCTGTTCCTTAATATGATTTCAGAATCGCGTGGCGGACTTGAACATGACTTTTCTACGTTGATCATGACAAGCCGTTGGAGTTTTCGCGACAAGAGCCGTTATCAGGATTGGCTGAGCCTGGCCAGCCACGAGTTTTTTCATACCTGGAACGTGCGAAGGCTGCGACCAAAACCACTGGTGCAATACGACTATGAAAATGAGATCTACACCGATGGTCTCTGGATTGCAGAAGGGATCACCAGTTACTACGAAGATTTGGCGTTGGTGCGTGCGGGTTTGATTAACCGTAACGAGTATCTCAGTCGACTTTCCAGCAACGTCGAGTCGGTGCAAAGAACCGATGGGCGAAAAGTCCAGTCACTCAAGGAATCATCCTACGATACATGGATCAAGTTTTATCGTCCTGATGAGAACTCATCCAATACTCGAATCAGCTACTACTCCAAGGGAGCGGTCGTTGCGTTTTTGCTTGACGCCAAAATTCGCAAGATGACCGGCGGTAAAAAGAGTCTTGACGATGTGATGCGAAAGTTATTCAACAAGCATTCGGAGAACGGATTCACCAGCGAGGATTTTCGCAGCATCGCCTCTGAGATTGCCGGGGAAGACCTGAGCGATTGGTTCACGCGAGCCATCGACTCAACCGAGGAACTGGACTACTCAGACGTGGAAATCCTCGGTGTCCGTGAGCCAAACAAAAAGCAGGAACTAAGCGGCTCGAAGAAGACTGGGGCAGCGAAAGAGGAAGAAAAGAAAGGGGACGAGAAAGCCATTGAGAAAGAGTCTTCCGATGGTCCTTCGGATGAAAACGCAGAAAACGAATCCAAGAAAAGCAAACGCAAAAAACGAAAGGGGGCAAAGCTAAAGGCTCAAAAGGAGAAGGCTCAAAAGGAGAAGGCGGCGCAGAAAGAGATGGAGCTCGCCTTAAAAAAGGAGGCTTCTGAAACTGATGCGAAGAACGGGGCTGCAAACAGTGGCAAAGTTCCCGTCGCAAAACCTAAGTCCAAGCCCAAACCATGGCTTGGCATTACAACGACGTCCAACAGCGGCGTCACGACCATCACTCGCGTAATCACCGATTCGCCGGCTGCTGACGTGGGATTAAGCATTGGAGATGAGGTGATTGCGATTAACGGTTTCCGGGTCGCTCGTGGAGTGACGGGGCGTCTTTCACAGTTCGAAGTAGGCGATCAGTTGGAGCTGTTGATCTCACGACGAGAGCAGTTGCTTACAATTCGGGTCGAGCTGGGTGAGCTTGAATCGGAAAGCTGGCGATTGAGGTATATCTCCAAGCCATCTAAGCGACAGAAAAAGCAGCTTGATCTTTGGCTCGGTGAGAAGAAGTAGTTCTTCGTTTCTAACGCATTGTTCAAGAAAAGCTGCGAGTGAGTTTCACGTCTTCAGTTTCCGGCTGGCTTGTTTTGCCACTCGATAGCCAAACAACCGAATAATCCCAATTCCGATGGTAAACGTGGTGGTTGCCACGAGAGAGCCTTCGAAAATCGCCCAGACGTCTTGAAGCGGTATCCATGCTCCGGTGGCTTTCAGAATGCCTACGATGGTTCCACCGATCAACACGTTCCCGCCAAGGATGATTACCGGCGACCAGATTCCAAAATTTCTTTGTCGCGAGCAAAGAAGAAGTACAGCCGGTAGGACGGCGAACAAGCCGATCAGAAAACTGGATCCGCACATGATGCCAAGCGGCATCAGGACAACTTCCTCTTGAACTCCCAGCGTGAACAATCGGACTCCGGCCAAGCAGCATCCGATCAACGCCGTTACGGTCATCAGCCCGAGCGTGGTAACGGGAGCTCTTGTTGGAGAATCTTGCTGTTGATCGGCAAGTACCAGTCCAAACAACCAACGCGAGATAATCAACGGTAAGCAGAGCGCTAAAAAGACCGAGGGCAACAAGCCAAAAAAATAGACTTCTTCCCGTGCGCTTAGGCGGACCGGTTCAGGATAGAAGGCAGCCATTAATCCCAATGCCCACGCAGCAAAGATCGCCAAGGCGGCAAAGGCCAGAAACAAAATCCGGCGAATCAATGAGCCTTCGCCAAGTGTCGTCCAGACCGAAACCAGAGACGCCGTTGCGATCAGGATTCCGATAACCGCACGAGACAAATGTTGCATCCACGTTGAGCTGGGAAAACCGACGATCCAATATGACATTCGGCTGGTCGCGAGCACCAAGACGCAAAACAGCGTCAATAAAACCCAGGCCAGTTTCAAATCACGGGCGCGAACCAAATTGTCGAATCGTTCGTTCAATTCTGCTCTTTTCATGTGTAGGTCGGTCAAAGCTCAGAGAATTCTAGCAGTTTGCGGAGCTTGACTCTTCCAGGTGAGCGTAAGAGGCCCGACTGGGAGCGTGTCTACTATATACCCCGTTTTAGCGCTAAACCCGGATGAACCGCTGTTAACCGTGTCCAGAGTCAAACGGACGTAGAAAAAATAGAAACGAAGGGCTGGTAATCCGTTACAATGTGGTACCCACCTGATTCTTAGTCTTCAATCCAAAGTGAGAATCCTATGAATTTCCGGAAATCCTCAACTCCCTCTCGATCAGCTTTTACGCTAGTTGAGCTTCTTGTTGTAATTGCCATCATCGGAGTTTTGATCGGGATGTTGCTCCCCGCCGTCCAGCAAGTGCGTGCCGCGGCCCGACGTATTTCGTGTTCCAATAACTTGCGTCAGATGGCGTTGGCAGTCATGAACTACCAATCTCGATTTCAGCGTTTCCCTCCCGGGGCGGACTTGGAATCTGGAGCAGGTTGGCAAGCCTTTATTTTGAGCGACATTGAACAAAACAATATTCATGACTTGGTTGATTTTAGTGACTCGGCCAAGTGGACGAGTGGAAACAATGAAATTGCCGCTTCATCTGTTGTCAGTCTGTTCAAGTGCCCCGAAGATCCGGCTCCCGACAATCTAACCAACGCCAACATTTTGGACCGGGCTATCTCGTCCTACATCGGATGTAGCACCGGCTCACCCGACCTCTACACTGCTCACGAGGCGACTGGTGCTAACCCTAGCTTAAGTGTCAAGCGAGCTGTAACAGCTGTACGCAACGGTTTGCTTGTCGCAACGCAGCCGTTAGACCATCCAACCCACGTTGGAATCGAATCTGCTTCAGACGGGCTGTCTAATACGATCATGATTGGCGAGTGTGTTTTTGATACCGATTTGGTTGTCAGCGGTACGGACGTTGATTCTGACCATTGGGTGATCGGTTCCTACCAGAATGATTTAGGCAATAGCACAGCCGGTGGCTCCTCTGGTACCAATGCTCAAGACGAGTCTGAAATGATTGGCTCTACCGGAGTGGAGATGAATCTCTATCACTCGTCTTTAAGCAAGCCATCGATGACCACTGACGAGGTAAGAAATATTAGTTTTGGATTCGCCAGTTGGCACGCTGGTCGTGGGTGCAATTTCGCGCTGGGCGATGGCTCAGTTCACTTCCTGGATTCCAACATCGAAGCGATCACATACTCCAATCTGGGTAACAAAAGCGATGGTCAGGTTGTGACGTTTTGAGCTCCTGCGAAGCCGCAGAAATTGCTTTCATTTTCGGAGATTACAAATCGAAACTGGTTTAAGACTATGAAATTTACAGTCCGGTATTTCATGATCGTTGCGGTGTTGAGTTTCGCCGGATGCCCGGATTACTCCCATCAGCGCCCGGTGCCAGACTACAGCAACATGGGCGAAGAGGATGGTGCTCCGGTTGCTGTCGAGGACGAAGCAAACCTTGCAGAAGAGCGGTAGTTGATTTCGTAAACGTCCAGCTCTGCTGCGAACAAAACCAATAAGGCTCCGCCGTTGTTTGTGAGGGGCCAGGCCGTTTGATAAACTGCTTCTCCCTCCCAAGAATTGTGTTTAACACTTATTAAACCAGTAGTTGGCCTTGGTCACAACTGTGCGGCTAAACAAGTCCCATCAAATCGTCGATCCATTGGTTCAGCCGTTCGATTGGCAGCCCGACAACCGTAGATTCCAATCCGGATTTAATGTGAAGCCAATCCAGGCCGTCTTGATAGCCGAACGCGCCGGCTTTCCCGACCCACGCGTCAGAATCAAGGATCTCGTTCAGCTGAGATTCAGACAACTGATCCATGTGAAGTACCGTGGCTTCGAGATGTGATTGAAACTTGTCGGTCGGGCGATGCCAAAGGCAGACGCCGGTTAAAACTTGGTGTGTTTGGCCGCTCATCAGACGCAGCATCTTCTCGGCGTGATCTCGATCAACCGGCTTGCCAAGGATTTCGGCGTTGCAGTGAGCAACTGTATCGGCGGCAAGAACCACGCCGGCGTCTGTTTCTTGGGCGATAGCGCGGGCTTTGACAAACGCGGCGTTGAGGACCAGTTCCTCCGGCGAACAGTTGGAGCAGAGCCCTTGCGAGACAGCTTCTCGTTCAATCGAATCGTCGGGCGCGTTGATCGCGAATTGAAAACCGGCTTGCTCCAGCAACTCGCGACGCCGGGGGGATTGGCTGGCGAGGATCAGATGGATGTTGTGACTGGTCATGTTTGATGGATCTGTTAGGCT
The DNA here is from genome assembly GCA_937981585.1 of uncultured Pirellulaceae bacterium. Classification (GTDB taxonomy): domain Bacteria; phylum Planctomycetota; class Planctomycetia; order Pirellulales; family Pirellulaceae; genus Mariniblastus. The sequence goes on from CALJOA010000117.1 coordinate 7,081, forward strand.
TGAATTATGAGCAAGCTGAACGTCATCTTTGAGGATAACCATCTGTTGGTGATCGACAAGCCGCCGTTGCTTGCGACGATGGGATCCAAACCGGGCGAAGACAGTTTGTACCTTCAGGCCCAGAGCTACCTCAAGAAAAAATACAACAAACCGGGCAATGTGTTTGTCGGCGTTGTCAGTCGGTTGGACTCGTTCGTCAGCGGCGTCGTCGTTCTGGCTCGAACCTCCAAGGCAGCCAGTCGGCTTTCTCAGCAGTTCCGGGATGGCTCGGTTGAGAAAACCTATTGGGCGATCATCCCGGATTCAGGCGGCCAGTCGCTTCCTCGCTCAGGAAGTCTGGTCGATCGTGTTGTCAAGAACGAAGCTCAGCATCGTATGATCGTTTTGCCCGAATCACGTCCGGCGGTTACTGGCGAGAAAGAAGCCCGGTTGAGTTACAATACGATTGGCACAACGGCGGGTGAAACCAAATCTGCCGGTGCCCTCGGACAATTTCGTTTGATTGAGATTAAGCTTGAAACAGGGCGCAAGCATCAAATCAGAGTCCAGTTTTCCAACGCCGGTTGCGCCATCGTCGGGGACAGAAAGTATGACAGCGACGTCCCGTTTAAACGCGGAATCGCACTTCACTCTCGAAGGCTGACGGTCCAACATCCAACCAAAAAGGTCCTACAATCGTTCGAATCACCCGTCCCAGATTGTTGGAACGTCGAACGATTCAAATAAACTCGGCGTAGAACCTATCAAAAGCGTGCAGTAGCGGGGCATTTATCGCATAATAACAGATAGAAGAACTCGTCCTTTCATGGTCCTCGTTAACTTCCGATGAGCACTAGGCAAAGTAAACAAAGTAAATTTCGCGATACCGCGCTTGCCAGTGAACTGGTGACCGAGGACCAATTGCGCCAAGCTTTGGTCAAGATCGTGCAAGCCAAAGGTGGCGACCCGCGAGTCTCCACCGAAGTCAATGAGAAAAAGCTGGCTCAGAAGCTTGTCGAAATGAGGGTCATCTCGGCTTACCAAGCCGACCAACTGCTCACCGGACGTACCAAACTCAACCTCGGCCCTTACATCATTACCGACTGGATCGGTCAGGGCGGTATGGGGCAGGTGTTCAAAGCCGTTCATCAGATGCTCGGACGCGAGTCGGCGGTCAAGGTTTTACCGCTTCACAAAACTACGCCTGAAGCGATCGAGAACTTCCGCCGTGAGATTCGCGCCCAAGCCCAACTGGACCACCACAACCTCGTTCGCGCATTCGATGCTGGTGAAGACGGCAACGTGCATTACCTGGTTGTCGAGTATGTGCCGGGAACAGACCTGCGACGACTGGTTCGATCCAAAGGGAAGCTCACCGTCCAGCAGGCTTCCAACATCATCAAGCAATCTGCTGAAGGGTTGTCGCACGCCCACGATTGTGACTTGATCCATCGCGACATCAAGCCGGGAAACATTCTGGTGACGCCAGATGGAGTGGCCAAACTTTCCGATCTCGGTCTGGCCTATTACCTCAACGATGCCAGTGATCCGCGAGCCGGCAAGATTGTCGGAACAGCTGATTACCTATCGCCTGAGCAGATTCGCACGCCGACCCAAATCACCAGCACCAGCGATATCTATTCGCTTGGCTGCACACTCTACTACGCTGTCACGGGCAAGGTCCCCTTTCCCGGTGGGACGCCGAAAAGTAAGGCTCGCCGACACTTGGAAGAAACGCCTTGGCATCCACGTCGATTCAACGAGGAAGTCAGTGATGACTTTGTTGATTTGATCGGCGACATGATGGAGAAGGATCCCAAAGAACGGATTCAGACTGCGGCCGAAGTTGCCGAACGACTTGCCCCTTGGGCGTCGGATGACAGTCCGCTGTTTCGTGAGGATCTCGGTGATCGACCGCGTTGGACGCCTGCGCCCTTCGAGTCGCCTGACGCTCAAGATACTGATCCTAACGATGAAGTCACTGAGATGGCGCTCAATGACATCAGCGACACATCGCAAAGCAGCTTGCACGCGACGATCAACGATTCATCTATCTCCGGCCAACGGAACAAGCCGCCACCGCCTTTGTCGACCATCGGTCAATACAAAGCCGTAGGTCATCTCGATGACAAGCTATCGTTCTCGATTACCGCGTTGTTACTTACGTCGTTGATTTCTATTTCGGTTGGAATCTTGATCGGGTTTATTTTGGGCTTTGTGATTGCAGGATAATAGCTTCCTCGTTTGTAGCTCTGAAGACTGGTAGCCAAAGACTTGGCCATTCAGATTTTCGTTGAGTAGCACGGCTGTCCCAGCCGTGAACAAGCTGCAAAAAAACGGCTGGGACAGCCGTGCTACTATCGATGAACGCTCTCAGTATGAGTAGCTAATAATTTGCCAGGATCGGCATGACCTCTTTCTGAACTCCGCCCGTTACGTGGACTTTGGAATGCTCATCAACGTAAACGTCGATCTCACAGCGAACCCCGAACTCTTGCAGATAGATCCCCGGTTCAATCGAGAAGCACGTTCTAGGCATCACCAACCGTTCTTCCTTTGTCTCCAGGTCATCCATGTGGGCGCCGTTACCGTGCGTTTCCCGTCCAATGTTGTGGCCGGTACGGTGGATGAAGTACTCGCCATAGCCAGCATTGTCGATGACGTCGCGAGTCGCTCGATCGACTTCCCACCCTTGTAGATCACGGCCGGCAGCAAAGGCAGATTCCGCGCATTGAATACCTGCATCACGCGCCGAGGCTACGATATCAAAAATTTTGGTGTACGTGTCTGGTACTTCATCTCCAACAAATCCGACTTTGGTAACGTCGCTATAAACGCCGTCGGGGTCGTCCATTTTGGCCCACATGTCGAGTAAAATAAAATCGCCAGCTTGGATTTCTTTATCACTGCCGATGACGGGAGCATAATGCGGATCTCCGCTGTTGGGGCCAACTGCGATGATTGGTGGATGGTACGTCGTCATGTTGTTGCCGCCGTAGTAGTCCATGACGTAGTTTTGCAAATCTGTCTCGCGGATCGTATTTCCAGCCCTAACATTGTCGGCGATGTATTTCCACGCCAGTTCGAACGCTGCTTGGTTAAGTTCATCTGCTTGTAAGTGAAGTTGCCACTGGTGCGGTGTCCATCTGGATTCGAAATATTGAATCAGGTTGCCCGAGCTAACGACCTCGGCGCCGTTCTCGCGGACCAGCTCGACGGTACCCGCGTCAACGCGCGATATGTACGGATTGGAGTTTTTGGGCGAGTACTCCATCGCGACTTTTGCAGCACCGTTGACCAGCTTGTTTAAGCCCGCGTGCAATTCTTGCCAGGAGAGGTAAACCGTTTTCTCGCCAGGTAAATGATCCAGTGCTCCCGACTCGATCCGATGGACGAGCTTCGTCGGCTCTCCACTGGCGGGCACATAGTAAAAAAAACGTCGCGATCCTATATCTTCGTCTGGAATCCCTAGCACACGAAGTGCCAAAACATTGAGTCCACGAAAGTCGTATAACAACCACCCATCAAACCCGAATTCGGCAATCGCCGATTGAACCGCAGTCAGATCAAATTCGAATTTTTTAGATGTTGGGGCCATAAGGATTCCTGCTCAAAAACGTAGTGTTCGATAGAATAGCGTGACCTCTCTAACGAGCCGATCAACGCGTGGGGATTGGGTTCAAGTGAAGACTTATTTTGGGTTTTTTGTCCACAAAGCTTTCCAAAACTATACTTTGGTTTTACTATCGAGCAAAATAGGTGCAGGCAATCTAGTCCTTTGGGAATAAAAAACGACAGGTTTCAAAATGAAATTTAACTCACCCGATCACTCACTTTTTCTGCTGGTTCTTCGGGGCTTGTCGTTGTCTGCCTGTAGCGCGCTTGTTGCGTTGGTAGCTTTGGAGAGCCAAACCTTGGCTCAGGATGAGGAAGCGCTTAGTGTTCACAAGGCCATCGCCAGTCTCAAAAGCGTCGAAGTTGCGGGAAAGCCAACGATCACGTTGCCAGTGGTGGCTACCGTCCCAGTGATTCGTCCCCAAGACCCAGAACAAGCTGCCGAACAACAAGGGGCTGCGGGTAAACTTGCTGAAATCCTGGAAGCTAGAGCCAAGCTTCAAGCCATGGGCCGAGCCGCCCAGGCAATGGCGGAGAAAGAAAAAGCAGCCCAAGCCGCTGAAGGAGGAGCTGTTGCAGCAGCCGACGTAGAAACGACTCAACCGACCCAGCCAATTCCTGCGCCCCAGCGTCCCCCAGTCTCCCCGAAATTCGTACGGTTCCACATGTGGGACGGTTCGATTGTTGGAGGGGAAGTTCAGAACGATGCGATTTCAGTGCGTACTGAGTTCGGCTCGCTGGAGGTGCCTATCGAAGAGATCAAGCGTTTCTATCCGGGCCTCAACAGCTTTCCCGAGCTTACCGCAAAGATCGATAAACTGGTTGAGAATCTCGGCGACAAGAACTTTGATGTTCGAGAGAAATCCAATAGCGAACTTAACGCGATGGGGATGCGGATCCGCAACGAGCTCAACCGCTTCGAGGATGGTGGTAGTGCCGAGCGAAAAAAACGAATTGCCGAGATCAAAAAGAACATCGACCAAGAGCTCGATTCAATGCAGGAAGAAGACCTCCAGGGCGATCCATTGAACCGGCCTTTGATCCGGGGGGACAGGGTGGATACTCCACTGTTCTCCATCGTTGGTAAGATCGAGCAGGAAGAGTTTGTGCTCAACAGCAAGTTTGGCGAGCTAACGGTTAAACTGGCCGACGTCAGAATGGCGGATCGGGCGTTTAACGAGGTTGCCCAGTCTGTCAGAAAGAAATGCGAAGTCGATGGGCACGCTTTCTTCCAGAAGAATACCTACTCCACGAGAATTCGTTTGAATAAGGGTGACAAGGTTTCGATCACTGCAGATGGAGTCATCCAATGGACGAACTGGTCTACTTCCTCAACCCCGGACGGTTTGGCCAATCAGGGAATGTACCAGAACATTCAAGGTGGGACGCTTTGTGCTCGTGTTGGATCGACTGGAAAAGTGATCAAGATTGGAAGCAAAGGAAGCTTTGTTGTCAAAAAACCCGGAATTCTCTATCTCGCGATCGCGATGCAAGACAGCTACGCCAACAACTCCGCGTATCGCTGGGTGGGGAAGTACAAGGCTCGAGTTGAAGTCAAACCCGTCGTTGCCAAGTAGCCATTATTTAGGCGGGCGCTCCGTGCTCGGGTTTCACCTAGTTGATCTCATCTGATCTTGGGAGGCTCAAGTTGCTCAGGCTCGCCTTTGGGTTTGGGCGGGGCGCCAAGTGTTAGTTTGAACTTATCCTTCTTTTTTTCGCCGTTGCGTTTTACGGTCATTTCGACTTCTAGGCCGGCTTCGAATTTGTTGAGGATCTGACGAAGCGCCAGCATGTCGTTGACCGGCGTTCCGTTGAGCTCCAGAACAATATCCTGTGCCTCAAGTTCGTGTTCGTGAGCAGCGGTGTACTCGACGACTTTCTTAATCAGCAAGCCATCACCTTTGGGGTTGGCGGCGGCTTCAATTCCAAGAAATGCTGGTCGGATTCGTTCCCCCTTTTTCAAACGCTCAATCAGTTTTTCCAAGCCGCTCAAAGCAACGGCGAACCCAATCCCGGAGTCGTACCAGTCAACTCCCGCAGCGATAGCTTGAGACTGAGGATTCATCGGCACACAAATGCCAAGCAAACGCCCCTCGATATCAACCAGCGCTCCACCGTAATTGGCCGGGCTGATGTTGGCATCGGTCTGAATGGCACGTCCGCCGATCCGGTTTTTGGCACTGATAATTCCCATCGAAACGGCGGGACTAAGGTCGCCATATCCGACGCCCAGCGAAATAACCCATTGCCCTACGGTAATCTTGTCCAGATCCATGATCTCGGGAACAGGTAAATCGGAGACGCCGTCGATTTTGAGCAAACACAGCTTTCGGGTGTCGTCCCGCCCCATCACTTTAGCGAGTCGCCGCTGTCCATCATTGGTGATCACCGTGATCACTGGTGGTTGTTGAATGAAGTTGAAAGTACTTGTCAAAATGTAGCCGTCACGGGAAACCAGAATTCCGGTCGTGTTGCCTTCTCCTTGTTTGCGAATCCCGCCGATCCTGCCTTGGATCGCTCCAACACCACCGAACGATTCGATTGTGACTAGAGAGGGCAGGATTTTCTTTGTGGCCCCTCGGAACGCCTTCGAAGTCAATGCCATCGCCCGGAAATGGTCTTGTTGAGAAAACTCCGTCGATTGATCGGCGTTGCCGACTATTGCAGAGTCCTGTTTGGTCTGAAGCTCAGGCGTTGCCGAATCTTGTGCAAAGGAACTGGCAGTGAGCAAACCTATAGAAATTGCCAATGCAAAAGCGATTTTTCGAAACTTGTAAAGTTGATTCATGATTGTTTGCTCGACAGGGAGCCTGCCATTGGGAAATTGTTGGAACTGTTTGTCAAATGAGCGCTTTACCCTCGCTCACGCGTTTTGAAGTTGCACATTGCCAGCCTCGAAGAGGCGATAGTGTAGCCTCATGCGTCAGTATGGGGTTATCAGCTATTCAATTAGTTTATCTTTTTTTGCCGAGGCGTGACTCTGGCTCGGACAATCTCCACGCCTCGTTTAACCATGATCAGGATCTCCTCTTCCGGTCGAAGCGTCTCGACCATGTTGACGTACTCTTTGACCGATCCGATCTTTTGTCCCGCGATCGATACGATCATATCGTCGGTTTGGAGATTCGCGTCAGCCGCAGGAGAGCCGCGGACTACGCGATCAATATAAGCCGGATTGCTGCGCCCGCCGAATTTGAACAAGATGATTCCCAAGTCCGCCTGACCTAATGCCGGTGCTTCGGTTGCGGATTCGACGACTTGATCTGTTTTTTTGTTTGCGACAAACTTGGCTAGAAAGTTATTAGGCACCGCGTAGTTCAACCGGGTGTTGGTTTCGGAACTGTTGATCACTTTGCCGATCATCCCGACGACGTTGCCGTCGATGTTGAGCACCGCGCCGCCAGCGGCGCCCGGGTTACTCACGATGGCGTCAATCAGGACCAGTTCGCCTTTGTAAGCAACGTCTCGCTTGTTCAGTCGAGCTTCAAGCTCGGTCCGCAGAGAAATAACACCAAGCGTCGCCGAAAGAGGTTCCTGTTTGTCGGCGACCTTGAACGCGTTGCTGAGGGCTACAACCCAGTCGCCTTTTTCGCCAACCGGTTCATTGGAAAGCTTGAAATGCTCTGGCGTTTCGGCTTGAATCTTCAACAGCGCAACTTGGTGGACGCGATCACGCTTCAGTATCGTGGCCTCGTGACTGGTTCCATCTGCCATTACGACCCGGATTCGCTTACCGTCAAGGATGACGCCCTGAGCAGTCAGGATCTTCCCATCATCAGAGACGATGAAGCCGGTCGCAAAGCTATCGACACGCCCAGCACCGGCACCAAAGACTTTCACCATTTTGGCTTGAGCCGTGCCGATCATTTTTTCCAAAAAGCTCTCATTGCTGGCCTGTTGGGCAAATGAAGGGATTGCCCACAAACTGGTCAGCAGGAGGCACGCGATCGCTAAAGTGAAGCTCTTCTTCAATTCAAACTTGGTTTTCACTGGGCAATATCCTCGGTAGGAGCTTCTTCAGGAGCTAAATCTTCGTTTGACTCTTTCTCAGATTCGGGTTCGTCCTCTTCCTCTTCTTCGACGTCGACTTCAAAGAGTGTTTCATCCAGTTTGGCAACCCACTTAGCATCTTGGTTGATGACGGCCATGATTTGTTTTTCCTCAAGCCCCGATACAAACTCGCGATGGTGAGGGATGGTGACTGGCCCGACGGGTTTCCAATCCTCAAATGTGACACCGCCTTTGTCGCCGCAATCCTTGTCAGCGGCGGCTTTCAAAAGCCGTGACGATGGGCGACCGTTTTCCCCATACATGCTGATCCAGGCAAAGAAGCGATCGTCTTGGTCATCAACGATTTTCATTCGATACGCGTTCTTGTTGATCGCCTTGCCACTGCCGTCAAGCCACATTTTTCCCAGCGTCGAAAAAGGTTTTTTCCCGAGTGCCGCGGACATCGAGATCGCTTGAACCACGGGCAGATTAAGTTTGGCTTCGATCAGCGAAAGCTCCGAAGTTGTTTCCTCGGCGATTGAATAGAACTTCTTCCCGTTGAATACGTAACGCGCCTTCTTGCCAGCGATCGTAATATCGAGACAGAACCGGCCATCGCTGGAAAGTCTTAACGTCTGCTCTCCAATCTTCTCACCGTCGCGTTCCACTCGATCGTTGAGGACCACCATGCCGGGTGTTTCCATTTTTTGGTTGATACCATCGTTGGATTGCCAATGCCCAACAATTTTCTGCGCATACTTTCGATTGATCTTCTCGAGCCGAACTTCACCAGAGGGAGCCGCTAGAACATCGCTCATCTGAAGTTGACGCTCTTGTTCTGGATTTCTTTTTTCGCCACCCGGACGGGGCTTGGGCTTTGGGGGTTTTTGATACGGCAAACCAAACGCGCGAACTTGAATCGTCAACTCTGAATCGTCTTCGGCGCGACGGATCTTGAGCTGTGTTGGCCAGTCTTCGGGAAGCGTACAAATCAGGTTGGTGAACTGGTTGGCGTTCTCGATGACGTTTCCTTCAAACTCCAGCAGTTCATCACCAAGCTTCAGCCCTGCTTCAGCAACCGGAGCATCAAGATTGATCTTTGAGCAAACCACTTTTCCATTTCGATCCGAGAAACTGGCATCCAACGTCGCGTGTTCCACGAGTTTGGTGGCAAGCAAGTCCGGAATAAAGTTTTTGATCTGATTGGCGGAAATGGCGTATCCCAGTCCGACGTTGACGCGGCCTCGCTCTTTGAAACTTCCGCGACCGTTGATCCCGATGACTTCGCCCTGAAGATTGAAAAGCGGTCCCCCAGAGTTCCCCGGATTGATTGAGGAGTCGATTTGGATGCAGTTGCCGTACACCAACTGGTTCTGCCCTGATCCAGGCTGATAACGTTTGACGCCACTAACGATCCCTAACGTTACCGTCGGAGATTGGTCTTCGGTCAGGATGAACGGGTTGCCCATCGCCATCGCCCAGTCGCCGACGCGAACGCTGTCGGAATTGCCAAGCGGCGTGAATGGGAATTCGTCTTTTCCTTGCATCTGGATCAACGAAACATCGCCACCCGGATCGGTGCCGATCAGTTTCCATTTGTACATTTTGCCGTCGGCTAGTCCACCCCATCCTTCGACACCAGCGCCCATGACGACATGGTGATTGGTTAACGCTAGTCCACTGGGGTCGATGATGACACCCGAGCCTCCGCCCACCCGGTTCTCGTCGTAGATCGCGACGACACTACCGATCACTTGATCAATTGCGTTGATGCGATGTTGCTCGAGCGATTTGACCAACGTCAACTCGGCCGGAGAGAGATCGTCATTGCCGTGGGCAGTGAAAGTGAAGATCCCCAAAAGCATCAGGGCAACGCCAATGAGGGTTGTTGAAGTACGCATTTCAAATTGGCCTTTCAAATTCGATCGAAACCACCTGCTGATCGGATCGGTTGACTTGTGACTATCTCGTTTTGAGGAAGCGGGCTTCACCCCAGTCGGCATGATCACCCAGATCAAAATCTTCGCCTGGGTATACGATCAATGAGATCTGTTTAATTCCTGCGATGTCCAAATCGACTTGGATGGGTTGGTCCGTCGCTTTGACTCGTTTTGACCAAAGCTCAATTCCATCGCCGCGGACGACCATTTGACAATCGCCCCGGCCAGCTGTTTCAGCATCAATTCCGACAACGGATCTGAAACGATCGAACTCGTTGTTGACAAACGAAAGTTGCGAAAACGACTGCATGCCGATTCCTTTTCGCAATTCAACTGGTTTTCCTAGCTGTCCAGAATTCAGGCGAATTGGGTTGTTTCCTGCACTTTTATCCCGTCGCCACGGCAACTGGATCGCAAACACTGATTTCTCGTCAACGCTGGTCGGTTCGAGGTCCGACAGATAGGCAAGTCGATCGGACACGATTGCGACTTGGACGATTTTGTCTGCTTTGATCTTGAGTGTTGCTCCGCCAGTGGCATTCAAGTTTAGCTCGCCGTCGGCCATTCCGGCGATCACTCCAATACACCGTGAACCATCGACGAGCTGGATCGTCGCCATGCTCCCGGCAGGTGGCTTCAAATCAAGATCGGCGACGACGAAGGCTTTGACTTTCGCCAAGCCGATCTTGCGAGATTCGTTTTTAAAGTTGACCCGCAGGAACTCTTTGTCGACTGATTCCAGAATTCCTCCAACGGTTCGTTCACCATCGGCGACTTGAACAACGATTTGGTCATTGTCTTTGGACGGAGATCCGATTGTAGACTTGACGCCGTCGGAGCTGGACCAGACAACGGCGCGGATTGACTGAAGCGGCAACGCAATCGTTCCATTGGCCGAGTTCGTGCAGGTCAAGGATTCTTCGCGGACGTTCAATTGGGTGGCGTAAATTTCGCCGCCGCCGACAGGATAGACCGTGACCTGGCTGGGTGATTTCGAAACAGTGCGTTTAGTTTGGACCGAAACCGCTTGGGTGATGTTGAAACCTTCAGGAATATTTTGGCCGGTGACGTTGCCTTGTTCGTCGATCGAGTCGATCTCGCATGTGAATGAGTTTCCGTCGATGAGTTGAACCGAGGCTTCGCCGATCCCTTGCGCTGACAACGAGATCGGTACGCATAGAATTGCGAGTGCAACGATCAAAGAAAACCGACGAAGATTCGCTGGGTTTTCGGTATTAAAGTATCGGGCGTTGATATGAAGATCAATCATGACTGCATTCTAGTTGATTGAGCCGTTTGTTGCGAGTTTGTGAGCGGATTTGAGGTGTACAAACGCGATCGGGACTGGCCTCAGGCCCAAAGGTCAGGACATCTTGATGCGCCTAGAGCATTTTTCCGCTCGTGAATAGCAATGATGGTAACACGATGCGTGAATGCGTAAGTTAGGGCAAAGCCGGATTGAGCTCGCCCTCGCTGACGCGCCAAAACGGCTCATGTTGTCGGGGAATGTCTCCAAAAAATCACAGCCGGGTAGGTTACCAATTAGCCACTTCCTCGCAGGCGGGAGTCATTTTCTGGAGCTTCAGGAAAAACCGGGGCTATCGCCCAAACGGTTAAAAGCCAAAGCAACGCCGCTCAATGAGCAAGTTAGCTGACCGGTGAACCATGGCACAAAAAAACGGCCCC
>CALJOA010000118.1 GCA_937981585.1 uncultured Pirellulaceae bacterium
GTGCTTTATTCGCGCAATGCTGACGAGCAGAAGAAGCTGGTGTTCCAGTGGTTTGAGTCGGCCAATCAGGCGAAATTCGATGTTCGCCCCGAAGACCTGTACCGGTTTGAAAAGTCGCTTGATAGCCAAGTGAAGAGCCAACTGCGAAGCCTCGACCTTTCCAGCGAAGAGTATGTTGCCGCGATCCGACGTTTGTATCGTGAAAAAAACGAATCGCCCAGTCAGCCAATGAACTCAGACGAACAATGGGATGCATTGCTTCAGCAATTGCAAGGCCAGTAAACGGTCTGTTGTGTAGTATTGCGTTTGCGATCAGAGGCTCGAGATTCGATCTTGGCAACGCTCGAATGTACTCATAATAAGAAGGCTACGACCGAGCGCGTAAAAAAACGCTGTGCTTCCCAATGTGAAAGCACAGCGTCTCAGTCTAAGGAGCAGACAGGGTGGACGCCTTATCTTCTCAATTGGCGAGGGCCAAGTATCAGCGCCGGCGTCGTAGTAGGCCGCAAGTTCCCAGAGCCAGTAAAGCCGTTAATGATCCCGGTTCTGGGACAACACTAACACGGATAGTTGCGATTCGCTCACCATCGAAATCCGTGTCACTGAGAGTGAGTCCGTTGGGAGTATCAAACCCGGTATAAGTATCTAGGTCGGCTTGGGTTGCCAAAGTGATCACTCCGCCTTCAGGAGTTCCTTCAGTTCCGGTAGCACCTACAAGGAAAGCCGCACCACCGTCTGCAGTAGGGTCGTTGATCTCCGTTCCTGCATCATAAAGGCTGCTTTGGAAAACCTCGATTTCAAAAACGCCATTGGTCCCATTAAAGTTGCCATTCATGTCGAAAATTTCATACGCCAATGCATTGTCGTTGCCAATGAACAGATCGTTGGTACCGATCAGCATTGAGGCGAAGTTGAAGTATCGGTAATTCGCAGCATTGATGATGCCAACACTACCTGAGCCTGTTTCCCCAGGCTCGATCACAGGGGCACCAGCGAATCCGCCGGGGGCGGTTACCACACCTTGAATGTCGCCTGGGGTGCCTGGAGCCGCCGCAAACTCAGCGTTGAATGTACCGACGGAACCGAGTTCTGCGATTTCTTCCAGTCCAGTCGAGGCCGTAGCACCAGCATTAAATGAGTCGAAGTTGCCATTATGAAAACCAAACCACAGCGGAGTCAAGGTAAAGTCGGTGTTGCCTTCATTGGTAACAGTAACTTGAATTTGACCAGTCGCTTGGGCAACAGCTGATTGACAGATCATTGATGTGGTCGCGGCAAGGATGGCAAAGCTTGCTGCGGGTAAGATTTGATTGATTCGCATGGGGGTAGTTCTCTCGTGATGTAATAAAAATTGGTTGATGTTGCGATTTCACCCTGTGAAACGCAATCCAAAGGGTTACTGCTTCTTTGCGCCAAACGTCAACGCGTATTTTTTCCTAATGGCGCATCAAAAATTCTTTAGCAAAAAGAAGGAAACTGCTCCTTTTTCGAGAATTTTCCTATAGACGATGACAACTCGGTTTCCTTACAGGGGAAAGAGCCAATTTCTGGCCATTCCCCTTGAGTCGTGACGCCAGCGCCCTCTTTTGCAAGATGTCATACAAAATATTTGATGCTGGCCGCAAAATCTGGCGTTGATTTTAAGGACTCTTAAAAAAGGGCTCTTAGCTACAAACAGTGGCTTGGCTTTTCATCCGTCATTCAAATTCGGCATAGATTCATTTTGAAACACAATACTATGCATTAAATACGGAAAATCTGTTTAGTGCGAGAAACTGACATATACGGTAGAGTCCAGCCTCCAGCAATGGCGGGGCGCGTATATGTCTCAGTCTGGTGCAACTCTGGCGTTCCTGGTGAGACAGTGTTTTGCAAATGAATGTGGTGGACAGACCGTAATCACTTGAAAAAGTCATATCATATCTTGACCACGTAAGGCATCACTTGAATTAAGGTGGACGAAGCCGGTTTGTTGATCAGGCCAACCAGATATTTGTTACCTCCGATGTCGCCGTTAAACAACAATGACAAACGAATTGGTTGAAGAACTTTTTGCTGCCTTGGTAGCCAAACCCGCTCCACAGCGGGAGGAATTATTTTCTCGCTCTGGCTATCCGCAATCGGTCAAAGAAGAAGCGGCCAGACTGGTCAAAGCCTACGAGAGCAAGTCTCCTTTGCTCAACGAAGACTTGATGAGTGACATCATCAAGCTCGATCCCAAATTCTTTGATTCGGTTGAAGAAGAACCTGAGTTTGTGCTTGAACCGGGAACCCGAATTGGTAGCTTCAAAATTGAATCCCTGATCGGCCAAGGCGGCATGTCGATCGTATATCGCGCGATTCAAAAGGATCCAGTCAAACGCCGAGTCGCGATCAAGCTGATCCGACCCAGTTTGTTTGCGCCCAAGACAGTCCTTCGCTTTTTTCGCGAACAGCAGGCCCTGGCTCTGGTCGCCCATCCAAACATCGCCACGCTTTACGAAGTCGGAAAAACCGATTTCGGACATCCGTTTGCGGCGATGGAGTTTGTCAATGGACTGCCGATCACTGCGTTCTGTGAAAAGTTCTCGATGGAATCGCGCCAGCGGATGATTCTCTTCATTCGAGCATGTCAGGGACTTAAACACGCGCATCGTAACGGAATCATTCATCGAGACGTCAAGCCGGACAATATTCTGGTGACGGTGCGCGACAAAAAGCCTGTGCCCAAGCTGATTGATTTCGGGATCGCCAAAATCAATCGTGCTGATCTGACGAACAACCAGACGATGACACGCGCCGGACAGCTACTTGGTTCCCCACGCTACATGAGCCCGGAGCAATTCGCCAGCAAGCCCGCCGACCAGCGCTCCGATGTTTATTCTTGTGCGCTGGTTCTGTTTGAGATGTTGGCCCGATCGCCCTATCGCAAAGGCAATACGACCGAAGAAATTATCTTGGAGGCCCGGCGACCCGACCCAGAGTTGCTGAGCCAGAGAATCAGGTTGAATGCGAAAGAATTGCCCTCGACGGCGTTTCAAAAAGAATCACCGGAAGAGCTGATCAAGTTTTGCAAGCGGGACCTCGACTGGGTGATGGCCAAGGCACTCGCCAAAGATCCTCAGCACAGGTATCCTTCGGTCAAGAGCTTTGTCAAAGACCTCAGAGCCGTTCTGCTTGACCAAGAGGTTTCGGCTTCCAAGCCCGGTCCGGTCGTTCGCTCCAAGAGTTTCCTCAAAAGAAAACTGCCGTGGGTGATTGCCGCTGGAGTTGGGCTGGTTTTACTGGCCGCTGGAATCGGTCTGTACAACTGGAGCAATTCGGCCAGTCAACTGACCCAAGCCCGCAAAGAAATTTCGAATTCTGATCAGCGAGTTGAAATTGCCAATGAAGTGGCCGCCGCGGCAGCTGAGCAAACCGAAGCCGCGGTTGAACAAACGACGGTCGCCAATGAGCAAACCGCCGCAGCCAATGACTTGATCATGCGACTTCTCGCGTCCGATATGTACGAGTTGACCACGGAGCAATTCGATCTGGGACTGATTCCTGTGTACCAATCACAGTATGAGCGAATTAAGGATTCCGGTGGGCCTGAAACTAAAGAAGACAAAACCGTCTACGGGATCCTCGCGGTTCTCTATGCGATGTCTGGCGATTTTGATTTGGCTGACAGTTTAATGGGACAGGTCGCCGATGATCAGCAGAAATCAGAATTGCAACTCGTACGCTCCAAGATCTGCGCCGAGTACGCCACCAACGCAAAAAAACGGCTTGCCCAGCTGGACGCTCAAGAGAAAAGTTTTGAACGGGCGAGCCAGCAATTGACTCTTGGTAGATGTTACATAGTCTGGGGCATGCTGGACGATGCCAAAGGACTGCTCAACGAAGCGATCGCTTTCTTTGATTCCAACGATCCGGGTTGTTACCAGTCGCTTGTCGCTCGAAAAACGCTGTTGAAGATTTATCAGAACGCCAATGAAGATCAGAATTGGAAGGCATTGTTGTTGAAGACTCACGAGTTGTTCAAAGACAACGACCGGTTGCTCGCAACGCCCAAAGGAAGAGACGCCTTTGCTTCGGTTCAGGCTTTGATTGAACAAAGCTCGAAAAACCGACAGGCAGGGAGCCCAAATGACGAATAAGACAACGGATCTTCTTGGGAATTCTGGAAGCCTGGACACACAGACCATCGGGCCAGGCTACGCCGAAGCCCCCGATTCCGAGTTTGCCGATTCCGAGTTTGCCGATACCGGGCAGTGGATGCAGCGGACCTATCGGAAGCTCCACACGATCGCCGTCTCTCAGATGGGACGCGAGAAAGTCGGTCACACACTTTCGGCAACCAGTTTGATTCATGAAGTCTTTTTGCGATTGAGAACTAGGGATACATCGAACTGGATTAGCGAACGACAGTTCCTTGGAATCGTTGCCGCCGAGATGAAGCGGGTATTGATCGACGCTGCTCGTCGCAAGAAAAGCGTCAAACGAGGTGGTGGGCGAGTCAAGTGTTCTCTCGATGAATCTTCGTTGCCCGGTCGAATCGCGAACTCAGTGGTTGAGCTGAACGAAGCGATCGAGGAATTCGAAAAGATTGAACCGGAAAAGGGTGAGCTGATCCGACTTCGATATTTTCTTGGACTTTCAGAAGTCGAAGCCGCTCAGGCACTAGGCATCTCTCGGGCGACCGCTTCGCGTCATTGGGCTTTCGCGCGAGCTTGGTTGTTGAACTATCTGTCGAACTAGTGCTTTGCTACAGCTTAATTTTAGGATGAAGCGTCTTCCATCATGAAGATCGTCGCCTCGTACTGATCAGAAATCTACTTGCTCGGATCAACAATCATTTTGACCAAATGCTTGGTACCAAATCGATGCCCCGCCGCAGTCAGTTTCCGCCCAACCATGCCCCCTGCCCCGCGATCCGGTGACAACTGAAACAGGTTGCCAAGGCAAACAGCTTTCTTCCGTTCTCGAAATCGCGAGATCACGACTGGCAAACGCATCCTCTTCAACCGGGAGTAGCGGTTGAGACTTCATAGTTTGTGGCCTGACTGCCATTGAATTGGACATAGGTTACGTGTGAGAATAATAGTCGTGCGCCGCCAAATTTCGGTTTTGCGGGTCGCATCAATTTGAATCAGAAAGTCCCCGATGTCCACTGCTCAGCAAAAAACACTAGAAGATTTCATCTCGCTTCACGAGCGCAATGCGCTGACACATGCGATACGAGCCGCAATTGATTTAGGAGTCATTGAAGCGCTTCGAAATGGACAAAAAACAGCAGTCCAATTGGCCAAAGAATTGGACGTTTTTCCGGATGCGCTGGAGCGATTATTGAACGTCGTTCGTGGAACCGAGCTGATTGAAAAGTACGGGGATGATTATGCACTTTCAGCAATCGCTCGCCTCATCCCGGCCAAGTATCTTGATTTCGGTGACCAGCATTGGCAGCATCTGGCGTTCCACGTAAAAACGGGAGCCCCGTTACCGATCTGCGACGAGATCGACCTGACAGACCTCGACCACAAGGTCAACAAGGCCAGCGAAGAATGGATGCAAACGCCAGCCGCACTGGCGACCGCCCAGGTATTGGACCTTGGCAAGTCGCGTCGCGGACTTCGAATTCTCGAAGTTGGTTGCGGCTCAGCCGTGTTCGGCGCAACACTGGCTCACTCGGATCCCGACTCGGTCATTAGCTTGATCGATGACGAAGTCAATTTGAATCGAGCCAAAACGACCGTAGAGAGCATCGGACTTGAACACAGAGTCACCTACATCCCATCGGAATCGCTTGATCAAATCGGTGAACTAAAACAATTGAAGGGCGAAGCGTTTGATCTTGTTTTGGTCGCCAATAAATTGCATCGCAAGACCGGTGGCGAATGTGAGCGATTATTCAAACAGCTATTTACACTGATCAAGCCCAACCGTGAGCTGGCGATCGTGGATGTCTTTCCCGGCCAGGAAGAAGGCGACTTGCAACGCGCGATTTTCGATATGGAACTTAACCTTCGAACTTCACGCGGCCGACTCCACGACCCGCGCCTGTTGGAAGAAAGCTTGAAAGAAGCCGGTTTTACTCAAATTCAATTTGCCCATCTACCAACAACTCCGTTCTACTGGGGCTTGATCTTGGCTCAGCGAAGTTGAGCGTCCAACTCGCCGTTCCAATGAACAATGAACTGATCCGAATCTAGATGCAAATACCCCAACACAACTCCAAACGAAAATACGGCTTCAACATGACGCCGATGATCGATGTTGTGTTCCTGCTGATTATCTTTTTTCTGGTCAGTAGCCACCTGTCGCGGCAGGAATCGCAACTGGAACTTGAACTACCGACTGCCACATCCGGCCAAGACGACATTGATCTCGAAACGCCGAGACTGACCATCAACGTCCGGGCAGACGGTTCAATGCTGCTGGCCGGGCGACCGATCACAACGGATCAGTTGAAGAACCGATTCCTCGAAGCACGGGAAAAAGAAGGCGAGGATATCGAAGTCCGGATTCGGGGAAGCCGTTTAACACCGTATTCAACCGTCGAACCGATAATGCTCGCCTGCACCGGGGCAAAAATCTGGAACGTGACCTACGCCGTGTATCGGGAGAGCGCCCGATGAGAAGAAAAAGCCCCCTCGTTCGTCGCGGCGATGAAGTCTCAATGGATTCGGCAATGACGCCAATGATCGATGTCGTATTCCTGTTGTTGGTCTTTTTCGTTTGGACCGCAAGTTTCCAAATCGTCGAGCATGTCCTGCCTAGCAAAATGTCAGCTCAGCTTGGATCCGATGCTGCGGTCGAGGTCGACTTGCCACCGCCAGATGACTTGGATGACGTGGTGGTCCGAATCGGTTGGAATGGAAATGTTCCGACGTGGCAAGTCAACAGCGAGCCGGTTGATTCACTGGCCGTCGTCGAGCAACAACTCAAAGTCATTTCCTCTATCGAAGTCGGCGTCCCGGTTATCTTGCATCCCGAGCCAACCGTTCCGCTGGGACACGTGATCCAAGCCTACGACGTTGCGAAGGTCGCCGGCTTCAATCAGGTTTCGTTCGCCGTTAACCCTCAAGGCGACTGATGCGATTTAATTCTGCATTGAAGAAACGATTAACCAGTCCGCATCGGCGCGATACAACCGGTTTAGCTTTCTTTCTATTGGCGACACTGATCTCGACATGCCTGGCGACATCCTCACCAGCAACCACGACTCGCAGTCAAGACGACGCGCGAGCGGTCGAGCTGGAAGCACAGCGTCAGGAAGACTCAAAACTCATCGATGGGCTTCGTCGGAGACGGCTTTTTGATCTGGCACAACTGCATTGTCAGCAACAGTTGATGAAGTCTGACATCGATCCGACGACAGAATCGCATTTGACGATCGAGTTGATGAAGACCCGCACAGCCAAAGCGATCCTGACGGCGGTTTCCGAGCGACCTGCGGCCTGGAAATCGGTCGACGAAACGGCAACCAAATTCTCCGCCGACGCCCCAAATCATCCTCGCCGTCTTCTGATCGAAGTACAACGTGCGCTTAGCCATCTGACTCATGCAAGAATGATTCGTCAGGAAATTGCCGCCGAGATGGCAAACGACTCGGCTAGACAACAAGCACTCGATGAAATCCGTACCGGTCGGTCGCTGTTGGAACGACTGGGAGTCGACATCGATAAAGCAATCCCGGAACTGCGCGGACGATCAAAAACCGAACACGACCTAACCGTCAAACAACTTCTGAATTTGAAAAACAACGTGCGATTCCAATTGGCGACATGCAATCTGATCCGCAGTCAGCTTTATGAACCCAAAGATCGGCTCAATCGAGTTGCGGCGCTGGGCGAAGTAAAGCAACAGCTTGGCGAAGTCCAGCGAGTTACAAAAAAAGGCCAACCGCTTTGGTGGAACGCCCAGCTTGGACAGTTGCAATGCCTACGGCTGCTCGGAGATTCAAGCGCCGCCAAGCTATTGGTTGATTCGCTACCGACCAAGGAGATTCCGCCAGCAACGATTCGGTCGTTGTTGGAAGAGAAGATCCGGCTGGCGACCGAAATGGGCAACGAATCGTTTTCGAAGCAAGTTTTTGAAGAGTACCAGAAATTACTCGTCTCACATCCGCAGCTTGACATTGCACTGGTTGAGTTGGCCGCCGATCTGTCGGCCCGCGCAACGTCCGACGACCTCAAGAAACAATGGCTCGATTACGCCTCGGGTTTTGCGCGAAAGATCGAGTCCGATCATGGAGGCTACTGGGGACGGCGAGCCGATTTGATTCTGATTCGGGCCGCTGGCGGAAATTTCACGCCGCCCGACAATCCCAACACCGCTGCAACTACTGACAAAGTTAGTCCGGCGATGGGCAAGACCGAGCCTGTTGCCAATACCGAACTGGACCAGCTGATTCGGTTGGCTGAAAATTCGTTTCGAAAAAACAATCTTGATGACGCGATCAGGGCTTACAGGCAAGCATCCGCAAAGGCTCGTTCGCTCGGCGATTCTAATCAAGCGTTGCAGCTTGGGATGATCGTCGGCCAGATTTTTGAAAAGCAGTCCAAGCCTGACGAAGCGGCCCAACAATTCATCAACTCCGCGTTGGCCGACGTTGATGCAACGAGCGCTTCGACGGCACATTTGCGCGGCTGCTGGAACATCGCATCCAACTTGAAAGACAAAACAAAGGACGAGTCTTCTACAACGCTGGCGAAGTATCGTGCCGAACTGGATCAGCATTTGAAACTTTGGTCCGATCAACCAAGTGCCGATCTAGCGCGGATTTATCTGGCCGATCGAAACCTGCGCGACCGGCAATGGAAACCAGCTTTTGAAAACTATCTCGGAGTTCGACCTGGCAGCACGCATCTCGCAGCTGCGATCAATGGACTTGGCGTAACTACAAAACAGATTCTCGCTCAATCGAAACGAGACCAGCAATCAACCATCAGCCTGAGCGCAGAACTGGTTTCAGCGCTAGTCAAAAAACAATCGCAGCTCACATCTGGGAGCAATTCGGCAGTGCAACTCGACTTGCTAATCTCGGAACTGGATCTCGTTCATGGATCAGGAGCAAGCGACCAAACGATTGCCGACACGATCGCAAGACGAATCGAGTCATTAGAAAATTCAACTGAACTTTCAGTCGCCAGATCGTCATTGGCGATTCGGGCTGCCGCAACCAGCAACAGCGACTTGGAATCCGCAACGGCCCTGGTCGGACGACTGGGCGATAACAGAAACTCGCTGGAACTTTGCCAGCGCTGCCTCGAAGCGATCGTTAGCCGCCGTGGCGCAGAGAAGACACTTGCTGCAAATCGGCTTCGCCTGGTCGTCATTGACAATCTGTTGGGCGATTTGCCTTCACCAGATCAAGCCCCCACTTCAACGAAATGGTTGTTAAAGAAAGCCAGCGTGCTAAGTGCACTTAGTCGTCATGACGAAGCGGTTATTGTTTTGGACAAGCTGAGCGAAAGGTTTCCCAAAAACGCAGGAGTTCAAATGCAGCTTGCCCGCTCAATGACTGCTCAAAATCGAATCAGTAATCCAGAGAAACCGCTGAATCACTGGCGACGACTGCTGCGGAAACTGAAGTCTCATTCTCCCGATTGGTACGAGGCCAAATACAACGTAGCGATGCTGTTACATGAGACGGGCAAATCCGCTGAGGCGGTCAAACTTCTGAAGCTGCTGCGTGATGTTAGCCCCGGCTGGGACGACTCGCAGTTTAAGTCACGGTTTGAATCGCTTTTGATTTCCGCCGAAGGCTCAAACTAAAATAAATAAGCCCGTCAAAGCATTGCTCTGACGGGCTTGAGTATGGATTCTTTGCCGAGTCCGTTCATGAGCGGACGAGGCTCTATTATCTGGCAGAATTAGTTGCCGTTAGGTGAGCTGTCATCTGGATTGTCATCTGCAATCGCAGTGATCGCCGCTCCAAAACTACCCAAGGTGAGAAGACGGCCAATCCCGCCTCCACCGCCGAACCGACCGCCACTGAGGCTACGGCCTCCGCCCAAGTTGCCCAGTCGGCTACCGAGGTTGAGGCCTCCTCCGCCACCAAGTCGTGATCCACCGCAGCATGCCCCATTGGACAGACCGAAGTTTCCGCGAACAATTCCACCGCCATCGAAGCTGCCACCAGAATTGCAGGCTCCACAGCTTCCACCCGACGCGCCACCGTAGCTAACTGATTCGCCGGCGTACTCAATCGGAGCTTCCATCGTATCACCGTATGAAGGCTCAAGATAAGCGTCTTGTCCCATCGCGTACTCAACAGGTTGCTCAATGCCCTGGCTTGGACATGTCAGACATGCATCCAACTGAGAGATAGTTCGGCGATAAGAAATCTGTTGCATTGGGTTTGGATTACCAATCGCCTCGAATCGACCAGCAGCGAATCCATTTGATCCGCCAATCAAGTAATCGTATACGCCTGGCTCAACATCAGGAACACTGAACGTTCCATTGCCGTCTGTTTGGACTTGAGCGATTGTTTCAGAATTCTGAATCAACTGAACCTGCAATCCAGCGATCGACTGCAACTGCGGCAAGAGAGAGCTGATCTGACCGTAGAGTCGTCCGTTGATCAAGCGAATCTGCTTGCTCGCCTGTATCTCAGTTCCTTGAGTTACGCTTTGAATTGCATTCTTCAAACTAGCTGCAACTTGCTCCGGTGCATTTCGCTGAATCAGCTGTTGCAATGCCTGGTTCGATGAAGAAGCAGCAACTGCTTCAAGAAGGTTCGTTGAAGCGGCTTGCGGTTGCGAAGTCACATAAACTCCGTAAGCAGCCAAACCATTCTTGCCCGCTGCATAGAACGAGTAAGCACCTTCAGTCAAGCCATTAATCGTAAACGCGCCATGAGCACCAGTTTGCGTTTGCTGGATGATTTGTCCATCCTTTACGAAAAAGATATTCAGTCCAGACAAGCCTGTGGTTGTCTTGGAAGCTTCGTTGATCGAAGCCACTTGGCCATCAATTCCGCCGGATCGATTCAACGCAATCGTGTGCAATGCGTTGGCGTTCGCGGCGATTTGGGTTGCCGACGACGCAGGTGCCGGAGCTGAATTGTCGCTCAAGTTAATACTGACTTGGGCAGACGCAGTTAGCATTGGTAGCGCTGTGAGCACTAGGCTAAAAGCGAACAATTTGATTTGACGTGTGTTCATGAATCCGTTACTCGCAAAGGTGATTGTTTCTACTTTTTATCCTTGAGTAGCGTCCGAGTCAGATCGGATCGCAACTTTTATTTGCCGGAGAAAGCTACGTTATGGAGACTCAAAATCAAGTTCTCAGTCGTGTTTCGTACAACTATTCCCGATTTCGAATATCGCAAAACTAACCAGTCCTATAACCGGAACGGCTGACCAATTTGGATTTGCGAAATCAACGTATCTCTACGACCAATTTCTCTCTTCACGGAACAACAAACCTTCCCTTTAACTTCGCTTAACATCCCGTGATCGGACGGTCTTTGGGGACCGGTCGAACTGAGTTGATTGCAAGTAAAGTGGTCGTTAGTCCGCCTGCGAACAAAAGCACCTGGTAAAGAAACATGTCTTGATCCTTCGTAGTAAATGACGAAAGAATCAATCCGCATCTCTTGAACCAAATGGTTCTCTTGTCAACAAACTCGGCTCGTGTTTGGCAAAAACCAAACGCTTCACCGGCTCATATTCAAATGCTTGCAGACAAACTTTGTTTGCAAGCGCCATCTACTGGCGCCGTCATAACGACTCCAGCTGTATCGTTTCTGTCTCAATTAAAAAGATTTCGGTGTGATCAAGCACATTGGTCACCCAATCGCTTCATCAGCACCAACTACCAAGGTGCTCTGACTGGGTAATACCCGAACTGTTCTGTGCTCCAAGGATGGTATGGCGTCTGTTGAGCAGCGCCGCCCGACATCCCGCCACCACCGATCCCAAACTGTGAGTGAATCGGTGTACTTCTTACTTGACCGACTCCCCATGCATAGCTCGTTTGGTAAGCCGACGTTGGTGGAACAACAACTGCGGTTGGCGTTCGCCAGCGCCACGTCTGATAGTCCCCTGCCCACGGTCGACCTATCGCTTCTGATTGATTCCACTGATGCGTGTTCTGAGCGTTAACTCCCGCATTGCTGTAGGTGTAAAGCCGTTCTGGCGTGAAGTGATTTTTGTGGGCCATTCGCAGTGTCGCCCGCGGCGAAATTCGATTCGTATAGCTCGAGGTTGTCATTCCACTTGCATCAGCTGCACCATAAATCGGCGCAGCTCCTTTGAGCAGCGAAAACACTTTTCGTCCATGAGCGTGACGTTGGGCATGAGCCTGGGTTTCGAAGGCAAACAACATTGCCAACATTACGACACCAAAAATTATTCCGAACTTCTTCATTTAATGACCTTGATTCTGCTTAGTACTTCTTCAACGAAGCAATCTCACTATGAACTGGCGAGCGACTTAACGATGCAGCAAACCTCCGATTCGAGAAGCACACCCACCGCCGCTGCATTCCCCGTCGCCGATGATCGGTTCACCGTACTCTTGACTGATTAATTCGCTGGTGTCGCAATCGCCACTGCTGCATCCGCCTCGTCGCAAACCGGCTCCGTGATGACCACGTCGATGACCATGACCACCTCTGATACCACCGCCAAAGTGGCCACCACCAATGCCTCCTCCTCCGCATCGACCGCTACCGTCTTCGATGCAGTAAAGCCGCTTGTTGAACTTGTATCGAAGCGATTCCAGCCCGGTTGAAAACGGAAGTGGTCCCATATGATTGGTACCACTTTGCCAACGAACGCTGGTTTTGTTCAGTGCGTTGTTACCGCCGTAGTAGCCGCCTGTGTTGTAGTAGTTGTAATAATTGCGAGAATGCTGGTACATCATTTCGTGTGGCATCAACGGCTGATATGTGAAATAAGACTGCGCTCCCAATTGCGGAGAGTAGTAAGGGGCTGGGTACATTCCGACTCCGCCAACGTCGTACTGTTGGAAGAGATTGTTGGACGAGTTTCCTTGTCCGAACTGAGCCGTCGCAGGCTCGGCAGTAAATGAGCCAAAGGCCAGAATAGTGATTGCGAGAAGTAAATGTCGGGTCATCGAGTTTGCTCCTGTTTAGTCGCGGCCTCAGCGCGCGGCGGTTCGGCGTTTAAAAGTGGGAACACCACCTCTCTCCTTTCTTCGTCAACCTCACTTGCCTAGTTCCACATAAATAACAAATCCCCTCAAACGCCGAGAAATAGTCACGACTCGACCTCCAAAACCGGCTGTGACCAACTCGACGCGATTGGTATACTCGCCCCAAACCTCCTCTTTTTTCAGACTGAGGAGAGATTGGATGGTGGTTTTTGGCACGAGCCGACCGCGCAGAGGATGGCGGTATCAACTTTGAAAATTTGCAATGGCCGTCGCGATTGCACCGACTGCTTGGGCAATTGTGCGTCTGGGTCGTCAAGCTCAATTATCAGTAACAATAAGTAAGGACGGATTTAAGTGGCAAAACGTCGCTCCAAAAAGGCGAAGGCAAGCAAAAAAAAGGCAACCGAAAGATCCGCATCGAGAAACGGAAAATCCAAACCTGGTAAAGCCGAGCCAACACTGTTTGATGAAGAGCACTCCAACGGATACACGTCGGTTCCGTTACGACTGGCCGCTCAATCGCGATACCTGAACTACTCACTGTCGGTCATCACGTCGCGCGCCTTGCCCGACGTTCGAGACGGGCTCAAGCCGGTGCAGCGGCGAATTCTATACACAACCCGACGTTTGGGTTTGGACCACAACGCGAAGCATCGCAAGAGCGCCAAAGTCGTCGGCGACACGATGTCCAACTTTCACCCGCACGGTGACAGTTCGATTTACGACGCGCTGGTCAGAATGGCTCAGCCGTTCTCGCTGCGAATGCCATTGATCGACGGAAGCGGAAACTTTGGTTCGATCGACCCCGATCCTCCAGCTGCGATGCGATACACCGAATGTCGCCGCTCGAAAATCGGTGGCGAGATACTCACCGATCTCTCAACCCGAACCGTTCCTTTTCGCGCTAACTATGACGGCACTGATGAGGAACCGGTCGTTCTACCCAGCCGTATTCCCAACCTGTTACTCAACGGAGCGACGGGTATCGCGGTCGGCATGGCAACCAACATTCCGCCACATAATTTGAAGGAGCTTTGCCGAGCCCTGCTCAAGCTACTAAGTGATCCGGAGATCAAAGCGTATCAACTGTTTGGGGAAAAAGTCGTTCAAGGCCCGGACTTTCCCACCGGCGGCCAGGTGATCAACACCAAATCCGAACTGCGTGAGATTTACAAAACCGGCCAAGGCGCAATCAAGCTTCGTGGTTCCAGCAAACTTGTTGGCGGAAACATTAAGACCGGTCGCGTTCTGCAAATCACTGAGATCCCCTACTCAGTCAACAAAGCCAATCTCGTCGAACGCATCTCCGAATTGGTCTACTCGGGTAAGCTGCCGCTGGTCACTGAAGTCCGCGATGTTTCGACCGACGATATCCGGATCGACTTGATTCTGAAGAAAGGCGCTGACGAAAAGAAAGTTCTGGCGTTCCTCTACAAGAACTCGCAGCTACAAATCAACTTCAACATGAATTTGACTTGTTTGGTTCCGACTGAAAATCCAGACGTTGGACGGCCAGAACGACTGGGCCTCAAGGAAGCGTTGTGGTATTTCCTCCAATTCCGCCTCGACATCGTGACGCGGCGACTGGAAAACGAACTGGCAGTTCTAGACAAGCGAATCCACATCCTTCGCGGCTTCGTGACGATCTTTGACGCGCTGGATGAAATCATTCGAATCATCCGCAGAAGTGACGGCAAAGCCGACGCAGCGGTCAAGATTATGAAACGATTTCCCGTGACACCCGGACGTGGCAAGAACAAAGGCCTCGATGCCGAGCAGACCGACGCGATCCTTGAGTTGAAGCTCTATCGGATCGCAAAACTCGAAATCAATTTGGTTTTGGCTGAGCTCAAGAAGAAAGAGAAACGCGCCCGCGAAATCCGTGCTCTACTTAAAGAAGACACCGCCAACACAAAGTCTTCGGGGCGATGGAAGATCGTCCGAACCGAGATCGAGGAGATTGTCAAAGAATATTGCAACCTTCCCGAATCCAAACGTCGTACGAAGATTGAAGCCGCTGGCCGGGAAATCGAGATTTCGGCCGAGGACTTTATCGTGGCCGAAGATTGTCATGTTTTGATCACACGGGATGGCTGGGTCAAACGTCAAAAGAACATTGCCGATCCATCCAAAAGCCGTCTGCGCCAGGGCGACAGTATCTTGGCGGTGGTTGCCGGTTCGACCCGCAACTCCATCGGATTCTTTTCGTCAACTGGAGTCTGCTACACCACGCGGATGATCGACATTCCGGCTTCGACTGGATTCGGAGATCCGATTCAAAAACTGTTCAAACTCAAAGACGGCGAGAAAATCGTTTCGGCGCTTTCATTTGACCCCCGGGTCATCGGCGATGTTTTCCCAGACCCGAAAGAACCCGATTATTGCCCGGAAATTCATGGCATCGCCGCCTCAAGCAACGGTTATGCACTTCGATTTGGTATGGAAGGCCTAGTCGAACCATCGACTCGCAGTGGTCGTCGCTACGCACGAACATCAGCGGGAGCCGAGATCATCGGAGTTTATTCGATCGACTCTAGCGAGACGATTTTGGCAATCTCTCAGGATTGCCGGGCGATGATTTGTCCAGCCGAAGAAGTCAATTACCTATCAGGTGCTGGAAAAGGCGTGATGCTGATCAAACTCGCCAAGACCGACCGGCTGATCGGATTCAAACCTTCGACCGGCGACCGCGATCTTTTAACAGTCGAAACCAATCGCGGCGCCAAGAAAACAATTTCAACCGCAAAGTACCGCATCACCTCGCGGGGCGGAAAAGGAAACGAGATCCAGAAGAACGGCAAGATCGCCAAGATCCTGTGGCCTGATGTTGATGCGCCACCGGAACTTAAGCCTGCAAAGTCAAATTCATAAAGAGGGGCGGGAGCACAACTGAGCCGTTTAGGCGTTTGGACGCTAGCCTGGTTCTTGCCGTGACAGGAAACCGTGGCTAGTCAAAACGGCTCAATCAGAACTCAATCAGAACTCAGTCAAACATATCATCCTCGCTCCCTCTCCCTTTTTAGGGGAGAGCGGCTGGGGGTGAGGGGTCCGAGCCTGATCAAGAAACTGCGAAAAGAAAACACGATTACACAATCACAAAGCCAAACAATTTCCACTGTTCAACGCAAAACTACCAACGAGTTTTCCTAAGTCGACACAGAACACAACCCAATGAGCGAAAATCAATACTCAAAAAACAGGAGGCAA
>CALJOA010000119.1 GCA_937981585.1 uncultured Pirellulaceae bacterium
CCCGGGTCAGCAGCCACCGGTTGCGCCGGCGCAAGGCCAAAACACGAATCAATCAAGCTCGACATCTACTTCGGGTGGCGATGGCATAATCGACCCGACGACCAACAATGTAGATATTGAATTATCTGAAAACACTAGGAACCAAGGTTTCGTGGGAGCAACCGCTCCAGGAATCAGCACTGAATCAGACGCAGGCTTCGTGGGAGCCGTAAGCGAGCAGAGCGGCCCAGACTTGGTTGAAGACGCCAGTTTTGGTGGTGGAGTCAACAATGTTGCCCCGGTTGTTCCAGTATTGGGTGCCAATGGGGAGGTAAACAGCTTCAGCGTTGTTCGAAAAAGTATTCGCGCTCGGCTGGTTCCTAATTTTTATGCTCCAGCGACTCCGGGAAACCAGGTTTCAACTCGTTTTCAGAATCGCCTTTCCCGCCAGCCCGGCTCGCAGTTTTCAGGCTCCAGTTACTCAGTCACCGTTTCTGACAGGACGGCGTATATCCGAGGCAGCGTCAACTCAACCGCCGACAGTCAGCGGTTGGAACGGCAATTGAGGTTGGAACCTGGGGTTTATCAAATCGTTAATGAGCTTTCCGTCGCTCAGCAATGATCAATGCCTTACCAAACCGGGTTTGATATCCAGCGTCAGATCCTCAAACAAACCGGCTTTGAATCGTTCGACCGCGATCGCGCCCATCACTGCATTGTCGGTGCAGTATTGCAGGGCTGCAAAGTGCAATTGAATGCCTTGCTTTTCGCATTGCTGGCTTAGCTGGTCCCGAAACACACGATTGGCTGCTACGCCGCCGCCAACGCAAATCGTTTTGAGTCCAGACTGCTGGACGGCTTTGATTGCTTTGGAAACCAGACAGTCAACGACCGCTTGTTGGAAACTGGCAGACAGATCGAAAACTTGTTGCTCCGACAACTCAATCGCGTGAACATCACGGCTTCCCGGTCCACCGATGGCGTATCGGACTGCCGTTTTGAGTCCGCTGAAACTGAAGTCCAAACGATCGTCATGAATGAAGCTTCGCGGAAACGCATGTTTCTTCGGATCGCCCGAGAGTGCGGCTTTGGAGATCGCCGGCCCACCGGGATACGAAAGCCCCAGCATGCTGGCGACTTTGTCGAACGCTTCGCCGGCAGCATCGTCGATCGTCCCGCCCAAATAGGTTGCGTTGAGCGCGTCCTGGTACTTGTACAAATGTGTGTGCCCGCCACTGACAACCATGCCAACGCATGGAAACACGCTTTCTTTTGCATCGAGCTGACAAGCGAAAACGTGCGCGTGAAGATGGTTGATCGCCAATAGCGGAAGATCATTGACCAAACAAAGCGTTTTGGCCGCCACGACACCTACGATCAAAGAACCAGAAAGTCCTGGTGTGTTGGCGACAGCGATAGCGTCAAGCTCACCGAGTGTCAGTTGTGCTTGCTTGAGCGTTTGATCGATCACAGGAAAGATTCGCTCGACATGCGCTCGAGCAGCAATCTCGGGAACGACGCCGTTAAATGCCTCGTGGAGATCGGCTTGGGAAGCGACGACGCTGGCGAGGACCTCCAAATCTCCTGTAATTACAGCAGCAGCAGTCTCGTCGCAGGTCGTCTCAAGACACAGAATTTTCATGGCCAGCAGTTGTTTCTCGAAACATTGTCCTGATTTTGGAGTTTAACTGTATTGTCAGGGAAAAGTTGAGATTAGTAAGCCCAGATTGGAGCTCAGATCGGTTTGGGTTTGCGAGTCACGAAATCGCCTATTATCGAGATTCTGCCCAATTTGGGCCTGCGAAAGTGGAAAAATCCGACTGACCCTGTCTCATCGGCTTGGCTCGATTTGAGGTTAGTGGCGTTTGAGTCGTGTTGGAGCCAATGCCAAGCAATACTACTAGGTAGGACGCGGCTGGTAACTTTTTGGATCTGAGTAGGATCAATTCAATTGGTCGAATTGGCCAATGCCGTCCAAATGGCTGGTTGAGAATCGTCCTGAAAACATCCCAGAACACCTACTTCATGAAAATCGAATCTTGGGATCTCGCTTTTTATATAGTTAAAAAATAGAAGATTTTGGATATGAGAACTTACTGTTTAGCAATCGCGAGCTTGGCAATCACAATCTGTGCGACCACTCAGGCTGCTGGATTTCAAGACGAAGATGCCACCAAATCAGCGGAACCAGTTGTGGCCGTTGTGAACGCTGAGCCAATCAAATCAGAAACCAAAATTTCACTCGGTGATTCGTTTGCAAAATTGGACACAAAACCGGCTGCTCAAAAAGCAGCTCAGCCCGTCCAAGCGGGTGAGGTAGCCAAAGAGGGGGGCGTTGCAAAACCTGGCAAACCAGCAGGCAACGGTAAGATTCGGTTCACGTTTTCTGAACAGGATTGGTCCGACGTTATTCCGTGGTTTGCAGAGCAAGCAAACTTTTCTCTGCAACCGGTCGCTGATTACCCCGAGGGCGTTTTTACTCTCAAAGACGACTCTGAATACACCGTTCTCGAAGCGCTGGACCAGCTTAATCACGCACTGATGATTCGCCAGCCGGAACCTTACACGCTAATTCGAAATCGAAACATGTTGTTGCTTTGGAAGTTGCGTGACGCAAACTTTCCCAACGACCTGATTGAAACGGTGAAAGTCGAGGACCTCGACAAACGGGGCAAACACGAAACGATTAGCTGCATCTTCGACATGGGTGAGCTTAACGCCGAAGGTATCGGTGACCAGCTGCGGCCATTGATCAGCCGTAGCAATCAAGACTTCTTTGCCGTTTTCCCGACCGCCAATCAAATTCACGTTCGCGAGACTGGTGGACAACTCCGAAAAATCAGAGACTTGATCAATGCTTCGTTCAAGAAGGAATTCGGCGATGAAATGAAACTGAAGGTTTACAATCTCAAGAATCAGGACGCCGAGTCGTTCATGGGACTTGCTCGTGGGCTGCTTGGAATTCGCAAAGGCAGCAATATGCGTGACGACGAAAAGCTCCTGATCTCAGTCGAACCATTTGCTGAGCGTCTTTTCATTCGCGGAAACGAGAAATGGCTTTCTGAGTTCGACAATGTAGCCAAAATCATTGACGCCGATCCGGAAGAAATCGTTGATGGCGTTGTTCTCGATGCACCCACGTTGCAAATGTACTCCGTGCTGGTTGACCCTCAGCTTGCCTTTGACACCTTGCAGACGATGCTCGAATCACGCGATGACGTCAGAATGCAGCAGGATTCACTCACTGGGGCGATTACGGTTCTGGGTCGCAAAGAAGATCACAAACTCGTGGCCGATACGCTGGCGGCGATCTCCGGTGAGGGTGGCGAAGGGTTTGCGTTGATCCAGCTTGAGAATGGCGATCCGGCTGAGATCATTATCGTGCTACAGAATTTATTTCGGCAATCAGCCGAGGATACTTCTGGCCCAGTTCTACTGGCCAATTCTTACACACGGCAAATTATTGTTCGTGGAACGCCTCAAGAAGTACAAACCGTCAAGAGAATGGTTGCCGAACTGGATGCAAATTCGCTCGTCGCTGAGACTGGACCACGGTCGACGACCAGAATTATCTCAATCGGCGAACGAGAGATGAAAGACCTTGCCCCGTTACTACCCGATCTGTTGATGTCGGCTGGAAGAACTAATCCGTTCAACATGATCATGCCCAAAGATCGCAAGGATGTTAAGGAAAGCATCAAAAAGCAAAAGGGGAGTGATTCGGTGGAAGACTTCCTTAACGGAGTCGATATCCCCGGAGATGAAAAGCCAGACCAAAGTCGTCGATACACGCCCGGTCAAAAGAAAACCAGCCAGCTTAATCCAACTTTCAATGAGCTTTTATTCTTGACGGCCAATGCCGTTGGCATCAGCCCAATTTTTGCCAACGGACTCGTGTCGCTTCAAGCTGACTCTGCCTCCGAATCAACCGAGCGCCAAGTCGGATCGACCTACCAACCGCCTCCAGAAATCAAATCAGTTCCTGGTGCTCCCATCGTCGGTCGATTTTCCAATGGCTCTTTGGTACTTGATTCCGAAGACCTCGATGCACTCGATGATTTAGTATACGAAATCGAAAACCGAATCGGTTCCACCTCTGAGGTGCAGCGCCCAACATTCTTTTTCCTCGAACATCGCTCCGCTGATCAGATGATCGGCTTTCTCGAAAACTACTACGGCATGTCCGACGGTGGTGGCGGTGGAGGAGGCGGTGGGCTGATGGAAGGAATGATGAGCAACATGCTGGGCGGTGGCGAAGACTTGCTTGGTGGGTTACTTGGTGGAGGAACTGGCAGCAGCGGCGGCGGCGACCTCGAAGGCGACGTAAGATTCGGCGTCGACATGGCCTTCAACTCAATGTGGGTCTCAGGGGCGACCGAGAACGACCTCGATGAGATCTCAATTTTGATTGACACACTCGATCAGCCCGAAGCTCCGCATGATCCAAAATTGCTAGGACAGTTTCGCACGATCGACATCATTCATCGTGACCCGATGGACGTCAAAGACATCATCGAACCGATGCTCGGTGACTTGGTTGATTCGGGCGAACAGGCTAGGGGTGGTCGGCAGAACAACGAAGCCCAGCAAATGATGAAAATGGTCCAACAACTCTCTGGAGGCGGTGGAAAACGAGGTGGAGGTAGTGGTGGTGCCTCTGAAGGAGAAAAGCCAAAAGTGCGGCTTGGTGTCGATATGGCAACCCGACAGTTGCTCGTATCGGGTCCCGAGTTTATTTACAAAGACATCTTGAAAATGGTTATCGAACTCGACAAACCAGAGCTTAGCACCCCACCTGGGTACGAAATCATGACCAACGTCAACAATCAGGCAGCCGTTGTCGATACGCTCAAGCAAATGTTTGGTGCAAGGATTGTGGTCGTTGGCGAAGAGGAGCAGGAAGCAGGGGGTACCAACAACCAAGGAACCAACTCCGGCAATCAAACCTCTACTGCTCAGAGACAATCGAGCGATGCCGCCAGATCCGCACTTATGGATGCGATGAAGGCTCAAGCCAATCGAGCTAGAGGGGGCGGCGGTGGCGGAAACGCTCGCGGTGGTGGAAACACTCGCGGTGGCGGTCGAGGAGGTTTAGGAAGCGGAGCACGATAAATCATTCCCAACTCAAAGAGAACCGATTGACTACTTATGAACTTTTTGGCCACAGCGGCTTGCCATATTTTCGATTCAACGCTCCCCAGATGCACTGATCAATTGCAGACAAAGTTAATCCGTTGCTGCGAAATCGGTTCAATAGACGAGCAGGTCGGTTCCTTCGCTGGAACAGTTTCCCACTGTTTGAGACACGTCCAAAATTTGGGCGATCAAATTTGGAAACCAAGTCTCTAACAGCTTGCGGTGAGAAGAATTTTTTTGAAAACCGACTGCTTTAAGCGACCTTTTTGTAACAACTTCACGTAATCCAAATAATGCGTAGAGAATCTCTGTAAGAAAACTCGCCAGGCCACGTCTAAGTTTTAGATGTCTTACAGAAACACTTCCGCGGGTGGGGCGGAAGCGGGCGAATGATTTTGAGAAAGAAACACGAGGACGCAAAATGGCTGATAGCTTTTGGTACATCAAAAATTGCAATCTCTTTTCGCAGCTCTCTGCGTCCGACATTGCTGAGCTTGAGTCTCAGTCGCGGATGCGGAAGCTGAAAAAAGGAGATCCGGTCTATCTTCCTGATGAAGAAGCTGACGGGGTGCTCTTGGTCGCGCAAGGTCGTGTGAAGATTTGTCACGCCACCCCCGACGGAAAACAATCGATCCTCGGATTTGTCGATACCGGGGAAATTTTCGGCGAGTTGGCTTTGCTGGGCAACGAACGACGCGATGAGTATGTCGAAGCAACCGAAAAAACCAATTTGGTTTTACTTCCCAAACAAGCCCTTCAACAGGTAATCCGCAAATACCCTTCAATTGTGCTGGGAGTGACTAAGCTAATTGGCTTGCGCCGCCAGCGTGTCGAAAAGCGGTTGAGAAATCTTCTTTTCAGATCTAATCGCGAGCGTGTAATTCATCTCTTACTTGAGCTGTGCGAGAAGTACGGCTTGGTCGGTGAAGAAGGAATCTCACTGAACATCCGTCTGTCCCATCAAGAGATGGCTTGCATTATTGGAAGTACGCGGGAAACCGTCACAGTGGTTCTGGGACAGCTTCAAAAAGAAGGTTTCTTGAAGATCTCTAGACGAAGGGTCTTGATTTGTGACCTGCCTCGTTTGGCCCAGCAAGTCAATGAGCGGGCTCCAATGGTCGGAGGAAGTACGGCTCAGCCAAATCTGATGCCGCGCATGGCCAGTTACCACACAGCAAGTTAGTCATTTGCGAGAATTGGCGACTGAGAATCAAGCGATTCGTTCGTTTAGCGGTAACCTAGAGACGTCGGTGTTGTTTGAACGCAGGCGTTGAGTCCGGTCGTGAACTGTTTAAAAACTGTTGTCAAAGCCGTTCCACTACCGGTAACTCAATCTTAATTACCCTCGACCCTGAGTACTAACGGCGCCAGAAAGTCTGGATTGATTTCGACTCTCAGATCCGTCGTTCGATGATCCAGATGTTTCTTGGATACATCCAAACCATGATGATGGTCAACTTTTCCGGTACGAGGGTTGCTCACGACCTGAACAACCACAACAGTGTGCCACCCAGGAACGATCCCGAGCTTGCCCGCCGATCTCAGCTCAAACGAACCGTCTTTGCCAATCGTACTTCGAGCGATCAGCGGTGGATCGGATTCCGATCGGAATTCAACGGTGCCGAATTGGGCCGGCGTATCGTTCTGCTTAAATACAACTACTCCAGAAACTGGAATCAGTGTTGGACCGCGATCGCACCCTAAAGCAAAGGACAGAATCATCGCAATCGAGACTGCGGCCAGCACTGGTAAGCGGCTCAATCGACCGATCATCGCTCGCTCTCTAATCACTGACAACCTCTCCATCAGAGCGATGACAAAGGTCGGACAAAACTAGCGTATCCAGCGAGTTGCTCGTTGCCCCGGTACTACCATCGGCGCGAACAAAGTTGCATGTTCCAGGATGAGCGCTACCAAATCCGAAAATCGGACCAGGTTCTTCAGTTCCAGACAGAATAGGAACTCCAGGACCACCAATTCGTGAGTGGGCTACAATCTCCCTTCCGTTAAAGATTGGCCCGTTGAAAGGCGTGACGTTGATTCTATCGTTTGGTATGTGCATCTCGCCTGCCAAAAAGGTGTTGCTTGCTCCGTCAGTAATCGATGCAAACGTGACCTTCTCGCCCCAGTCACCGGTCAATTCTCCCAAGCGGCGATCGCCTGTGGAAGTAACGATGACTCCGGTCCCGTTTCCTGGAAAATAATAGTCCGTACTTGCCCCTGAAAAACCTGGAGATGTGTCTCCGTGATTGCCCGCGTAGTCTCCAACAGCACCGCCAACGACGATGGAAGATGTCGTCACTCAGCCACAACCGCCGGCTTGACTACCTACAGTTACATCTGGCGCCACAGCATCTGAGCCACTGTGGCGAGAAGAACACAGGAACGTGTCCACGGGCGTCAGTCTCGCTTCAGGCTCTTGTGAATCGTAGGGCTGTGTCAGGTCCCAGAGGCGATACAGATTGCTCTGCTCAACGAATGGTAGAATTCTGACAAACCATGATTCGGGGCCGGTGGCTTGCGGAAAAATTCCCGCAGGAGTTGACAATCTCGAAGGTGGAAAAGCCCCTTGGGAGTCGTGAAACGAGGTTGTCGCCAAGCCGACTTGACGAAGATTGCTCAAACAATGAGTTCGTCGTGAGGCCTCTCTTACTTGCTGGACCGCTGGAAGCAACATCCCGATCAAGATTCCAATGATCGCAATTACTACCAACAGCTCTACTAAGGTGAAGGCGCGTCTTGACCGCTTCATCTTGTGGTTTCCAAATGTGATAAAAAGTCGCGCTAGTGATCTATCAGAGTCAGAGCTGAATTGACCCATTCGGAGTGCCGGTTTTAGCCAGAATTTCTGCCTAAATCCGGTACCACGAACTAATCTTTTCAGGTTCACGAACCACTAGAGTTCTGAGTCTGAGACAATAGTATACACCACTGCTTTCCAATCTACGGATAGTGCCAAAAGGTATTTCTCGGCGATCGGGCGATCTTCTCGTAAGTCTGGCAGGGTCAAATCCAGTAATTAGACTCACAAAAAACCACTCTATTTGGCCTCTTTGTGGTGTCTTGTATTTTGAAATACAGCACGTTTGAGTCGTTATGACGATGCTCTTATCAGGTCGTAACTCCTCCTCGGTCGAACGATCTGGTTAACGTCGCCAGCGTGGAACGATTCAAAATGTTGTTCCAACGTTTGGCGACATTAACTAGGATTTGCCGATAAAGGTTTTGATATTGCCTTGTAGTTGACTTAGAATTCAGCTGACCAAATTTGAAAGCCCAACGGCATGATTAATTGGCAAACTCGTTGTCACTTCCAAACACGAGACCTCAAATGAAACTTCCCCTCGGCCCTCAAGAGGGCCTTGCCCAAGAACAACTTTGGGAACCTTGCTCGCCTGGCACGCTTCAGGAAGCGGCTTCGGTTTCCTTGAACCGTAGACTCAACTTGCTAAAAATGATTGCTGGCGGAACCGTGCTGACGGTAGTTGGCGTTACAGCACTTTGTATTCAAGCCAACCAGCCCCCCAACTCCAGTAAGGGAAGCAGCAGTGCTTTTCTGAGCGGAGTCGAATGCAATTCAGTGATTGACCAGATGCCAACATACTTAAACGGCAAGCTGGATGAATCATCGACAGAGGCAATGACGTGTCACCTGATCAATTGCGCTCAATGTCGTCGGCAATACACACAGCTATGTTGCAATAGCCACCCGAACTGCGTGTCTCGACCCAGCAAGCCAAAATTCAAAGCGACGCCATGTGCGCTTCGTTAGTTCTGCCAACAGCTCTTACGGTCTCGGGTTTTCTCCAATTCATCTGGCCATTGCAGAGCACCCGATAAACAGGAAGAAATCCCCAAATTCACCCACATAGTTGCCGCAAGTTTCGATTCTCGGGTATAGTGAATCTATCCAACAGTATTGAGTTGGTCCGAATCCTTTTCGACTTTCACTATGAAGTGCCCTTACTGTCAAATTGATAACGACAAAGTAATCGACTCGCGCTCCAGCGAGGACGGGCTTTCCATTCGCCGACGACGTAGCTGCGTCAACTGCGATAAACGCTTCACAACGTACGAGCGAGTTGGAGAACTCGAAATTCAAGTTGTCAAAAAAGACAACTCGCGCGAGCTTTTTCGCCCCGAAAAAATACGAAAAGGAATCGAACGCGCTTGCTGGAAACGTCCGATTGCGACAAGCGCGGTAGAAAAAGCGATCGTCGAAATCGTGCAAGGCGTCTACATTCTTGCCGGTTCTGAAGTCGATAGCCAACAGATCGGTGAAATGGTGATGGAGAAGCTGATCGAGATCGACGACGTGGCGTACATTCGATTCGCCAGCGTCTATCGAGAGTTCCGCGACATCCATGACTTCTTTGAAGAAGTCCGTCCGATCCTCGACAAGAACCAACTTCAGATGGAACGTCAGAAGGATCAGGTTTAGGAGCGCCAGGGACAGGCTGCGGTTAATTACTTAGAGCCTATCCCAGAACTGAACCATTTCTGTCTTGCTCCGTATCACTGCTGCATAGACAACAACGATTCACGGAGGTTAATAATGGCGGAGCCAGGATCACCGACAGGTTCATGGATTCTACCGGATGAACTTTGGA
>CALJOA010000120.1 GCA_937981585.1 uncultured Pirellulaceae bacterium
CCTCGGAGAGGCGAGCTACTCAGGGGCGCCTACAGAAGCCCAACTGGTACTCTGATTCCTTACGGCCACATTGCTCAGATCAACTTACTTCCGTAGTACCGGTTGACCATCGCGGGTCTTGATCTCAACCGGTTTCTTGGCGACGGCTTCCTTGATTGGAGCCAGAGCAGCGGTTTGGGGACCAGAGCCGGCCGGTGTATCGGCGACCAGCCGTTCTGACATCTTGCCGACGTACTCGAGGAATGAGTCTGGACCTTCGAAGCCTTGTGCTTTCTCGTTCCAGCGGACGACTTTAATTTTCGGTCGCCCGGCTTGCATGTCGAACGCAATTTCTCCCTTGGTCATTTTCTGCATGATCGTCGATTTGACTTTTTCGCTTGTTACCGGCGTGAGGACTTCAGTTCGGAAACGGATGTAAGCCGTGTGCTCAGTGACTTTGTCCAATTCGTAATTGACGCGGGCTTTGAGTTGAATGTTCTTGTCGTGGTCGTCGGTGGCTTGGATCAACGTTGGCACATTCCATTGATATCCAATTGGAATCGGTTGTTCGGGAAGCGGAATAGTGACTTTACCGACGCCGAAATTGTTTTCGCGCATGTTGGACTTGCGATTGATCACCTTGCCGGCCGGCGAAACGGTGAAAATTGCCAGAGTTTTCCCAACCGAATCGGCAACGGTTGAATACTCGTCGGGAACTTCCTTGTCCTTGGTGCTGTCGTACGCAATCGGATCGCCTTCGCCAGTTTTCTGCCACATGTTGATGCTGTCGAGCGCCAAAGAAAACGTAATCTGACCCAAGCGATCAACATTGACGACTTTCCATGTTTTGGCGGAAAGACTTCGCGATGAAGATTCCTCCAGTTCACCAGCCATTGAAAATTTTGTGGCGACCGATTGCTCGGTTGTGAAACGGATCGTCTCGCCTTTCTTGAGCTTGTATTGCAGTTTGTAGAGCTGCTTGCTCTGCATTTGTTTGGTTGCACGATTGATTCGATCAGACGCCGAAGGCTGCTGCTTGGTGGCCTGTGCGCTTGTAGGAGCGACCAATAGAAGTCCGGCTAGAATCGCGATACAAAGCGATCTAAGCAACGGCTGCGTTTTCTCAAACATGAATTCTCGTCCTTAAGAACCTCAATCCAATCAAATTTCAAGTGAGGCGAATCTGGTTTTCAGGCTCAGATCCGGATCTTAACGAAATTTGGCACTTTCATTCAACGTTGGTTAAGCGCAATGACAGCACTTGATTCAGTTTTTTTCGAGGAATATCGGTAAAACTCCAGATTCGAAAATCCAAGCCCCAAACCTTAGACTTCAGATTCCAGGTTTCAGATTTCAGATTTGAATTTTGAATTTTGAAACCGAGATTACACTTCTCGATTTTCCTCCCGCTCCTGAGCATTCTTTTTTAGCCTTGCTTCAAGCTCGATTCTGAAGTCCGATTGTCGCTTCAGAAACGCATCTCGCGTTTGTTTACGATCGTATCGCAACTTGGTTTTATCGTTCAGAAACTTATCGCCTTTGATATCGCTGTTTTGCAAGCTCCTTGCCCAGCCATGAATCTGTCGTGAGATATTCTCGACTGTACCCTTCAGATCGACAATTTCAGAATCCAATTCGCTAAACGATTCCATCCTCTGCATGACGCACAGCATCGAACGCACTTCACCAGCCGAGCCTCGGGCAATGTATAGGTACTGAAGCAACTCCTTGTTGCTCGCGTTCGAATCCTTCGGCGATATTGTTGCTGATTGATAGCGCAGCGCGCTGAAGCTGATTGGCGAGGTCGCCTTTTCTGTGGAACACGGGTTGGGAGGTCCAGGGAAATATCTTTGCAGCGAGATCCGCCGCTTTTTGCCAAGCCAGGAGATCTTCGAAGCGTTTGTATGTGGCCATGAAATCCTCCGAGGAAATCTCTTCAGAAAATTAGATTCGAAATTCATGGGTAGATTCCAGATTCCAGATTCCAGATTCCAGATTTGAAATTTGAAATTTGAAATTTGAAATTTGAAAATCAAACCCCTGAAATCAAACGATAACGGGTCAAGACAAAACGGGGTAGCCAAGGCAAATAAAGGCAAACTGAAAAAGGCGAATCGAATAGGCGAACTGAATATGTAAACGGAAGAGGAAAACGGAAGACGCAAACTCAAGAGTCAGTTACTTCTTGTGATTGAACTGCCCGCTCCAGCCGAGTTTTTCACGCAGCGTGCCGTAGTAACTGTTCCCGGCGACTTGAATCATTTGGAATACCGAATCGGCTCGGCGGATTCGGAGGCGTTCGTTTTTTGTTAGTGGAGCAAGAACCTGACCGTCGAGGACGGCACAAGTCGAATCGTTCGGTTTGCTGACCACCAACTCGTAGACTCGATCGGCAGTGTCGACGACCGGACGAACGGTGAGCGTGTGTGGGCTGATTGGCGAAATTACAAACGCTTGAAGATTCTTTCGTAGGATCGGACCGCCGGCTGACAGATTGTGCGCGGTCGAACCGATCGGGGTGCTGATGATCAAGCCGTCACAGTAGTACGAAGTTGCCAACTCGTCATCCACGTACAAGTCGATCTGTTGAATGTCGAACGGCGGGCCACCGAGAATTGCGACTTCGTTAAGTCCAATTTCATCGGCGATAATCTCGTCGCCTCGAAAGATCTGGCAACGAATCATCAGATGATCAACAAGTTTGTGTTTGCCGGCAACGACGCTCTCGAGCGCCTCGACAACTGCGTCGGGATGAACGTCGGCGAGAAAGCCCAGTTTCCCAAGGTTCAAGCCCAAGACCGGGATCTGGCTTTCCCCCATCTGCTTTGCCGCCCGCAAAATAGAACCGTCTCCACCAAGCACAATTGCAATGTCGGCGTCACACTTGGAGATGTCCTCGTTGTAAGCAAAATCTTCGCAGACAATGTCAACAACACCTGCGATCAGCGGACGCAGTCGCTCGACCTCTGACAAAATCTTCGGACGGCGATCCCCTGAGCCGAGAAGAATGGCTTTGACGCTCTTGCCCATAGAAGTAGTTTTCGCGTTGAATGTTCCGGCGGTCTGCCAACTAGACCTTCACACCCAATTTGACTTGCTTTGCCGCCGCGCGGCAAGTCTCTGCGATTCCATCAGCGTCAAGTTTCAGCTCGGCCAGAACCTCGCTGCGATCTTGATGCTCGACAAACTCGTCAGGAACGCCGATTCGGTGAACGTTGACGGCGCTCAATCGCATTTCATTGGCTGCCTCAAGGAACGCACTTCCAAAGCCACCCATCAGGTTGGCTTCTTCGACCGTCACGACAAACTTGTCATTCTCGAGGCAACGACGAATCATTTCAGTGTCGATCGGTTTGACAAACCGGGCGTTGACGACGCCTACGTCGAGGCCTTCTTCGCGAAGCGCCTGGGCGGCTTCCATTGCCAGTTGCAACGAAATGCCACACGCGACAATCGTTCCGTCGGCTCCCTTGCTCAGTGTTTCCGATTTGCCCAGCTCGATCGGTACAAGCTCACGCGAAATCTCGGCCGCATTGGTTTTCGGATAACGAATAGAACAAGCCGTGTCATGATTGAGACTGAAATCCAACATTGCCCCGATGTCGTTGGCATCGCCTGGGGCCATGACGACCATGTTTGGGAAGACTCGCATGTAACCAAAATCAAACGTTCCGTGATGTGTTGGACCATCGTTTGCAGTCAGGCCACCACGATCAAGCATGAACGTGACGGGTAATTTTTGCAGGCAAACCTCCTGAAAAATCTGATCGTAACTGCGTTGAAGGAACGTGCTGTAAATATCAACAATCGGTCGCAGACCAACTTTGGCTTGTCCAGCTGCAAACGCAACCGCGTGTGATTCGCAGATTCCAACATCAAAGAATCGGTCAGGAAACTCTTCGCGAACTGGTTCGAGTTTGTTGCCCTGACACATCGCCGCCGTGATCACAGTGACTCGTTCGTTGTGTCGCATTTGATCAGCGATCGCGTCACGAGCGTGGTTGGTGTAGGACTTTGTTGAAGACGTCGACTTGGGAATGGCTTGCCCGTCTTCGGCTGTTTCAAACGGCGCTGGAGTGTGGAAATAGACGGGATCTTCGGCCGCTGGCTGGAAACCGTGGCCTTTCTTGGTGATCACGTGAAGCAAAACAGGACCGTCGATTTCGCGGACCATCTTCAGGTATTTCTTCACAACGCCGATGTCATGGCCGTCGATTGGGCCAAAGTACTTGAATCCAAACTCTTCAAACATCATCCCGCCGTGCAGGCCGGCTTTGACGCCTTCCTTGATTTGGAACAACATTCGCTCGGTTGGGTCGCCAAAGACTGGGACCTTGTTGAGCATGTTGACGACTTCGTTTTTGACGCCAGTGTAAAACTTGTTTGAGCGAAGCCGATCGAGGTAGCTCGCGATCCCGCCGACGCGAGGGCAGATCGACATCTCGTTGTCGTTGAGCACGACCAGCATCTTGCTGTTGAGTTCGCCCGCGTTGTTGATCGCTTCCATCACGATGCCCGACGGGAACGCACCGTCGCCGATGACCGCAACGGAGTAATTGTCGCGGCCCATGATGTCGTCGCCGCTGCGAAGGCCCACAGCAGTTGAAACACTACAGCCAGCGTGGCCGGTCATGAACAAGTCGTAATCGCTTTCGGCGGGATTGGGATAGCCCATCAATCCACCTTTGGTGCGAATCGTGTGGAACTCATCGTAACGACCGGTGATCAGTTTTTGCGGATAGATCTGATGACCCGTGTCCCAGATCAAACGGTCCTGAAGGAAGTCGTAGGTGCTGTGCAACGCGAGCGTTAGCTCTACGACGCCGAGATTAGATGCAAAGTGCGCTGCCCGAAGGCTGAGCAAATTGCAAAGTGTTTCGCGGATCTCGGCAGCAACTTGATCAAGCTGCTCCAAAGACATTTCGTGGAGCTGCAATGGCGACTGAATCGTCGGCAACAGTTTAGTCATTTTTTTATCCTGTTTTTTTTGGACAGCAGGTTTGATGTAAAGTCAATTACCTACTGCTCATTTAGTGGGTTCGCCCCACAACAAATCGGGCAAGAAATTCCAAAGCTGTTGCGGCATCTTTGAAAGGCTTGAGCGAGTCGATGGCTTTGTCGGCCATCTCTTGAGCGCGTAACACGCTCGACTCTTCTCCGATTACCGACGGATAAGTCTGCTTTCCGAGGTCAGCATCCTTTCCCGTCTTCTTTCCCATTTTGGCTTGGGAGCCCCGTAAGTCCAAGAGATCATCTACGATTTGGAAGGCTAATCCCAAGTGTTTTCCGTAATTAACCAGACTAACCCGTTGTTCCGGTGTCGCTTGGGCGGACAAAGCACCCATTTCAAGCGATACGGCGAGTAAGGCTCCGGTTTTTCTTCTATGTATTTTTTCCAGTGATTCGACATCGGCTGGGGCAAATTGCAGATTCAAGTCGTCGGCTTGCCCTCCAACCAATTGGCTAGGGCCGGCAGCACGAGCAAGTACACCAACGCATTGGTTGGCGACCTCAGCTGGTTTGATGTCTCTCGCGATGACTTCGAATGCCAACGGAATCAGCGCGTCGCCGGCCAGGATCGCGGTGGCTTCGTCAAATTTTATGTGGCATGTTGGTCGTCCGCGGCGAAGCTCGTCGTCGTCCATTGCCGGGAGATCGTCATGGATCAGCGAATAGTTGTGGATCATCTCAACGGCACACGCGGCCGGCAAAGCGTTCTCGATCGTGCCACCGCAAATTTTTGCAGCGGTTAAGACGAGTAGCGGGCGAATTCGCTTTCCCGGAGCAAGCAGGCAATAACGAATCGCTTCACATAAGTGATCGGGGCAGTCCGAATCAAATTGCGAATACCGATCCAGCTGTGCGTCGATGCGTTCTCGGTACGCTTCGATTTCCGGCGGAAACAAAGCCGCTTTGGATGTGGTCATTGGAAAAGATCCAGGGGACCAGCGTTAGTTTTGTATAAGCGAAAAGAAGACCCAAGCCTGAAGAGCTCCGGTCGCAGCCATCACCATTCCGATGAGAATCACATAAAGAATAAGGTCACTATCAATTTTCGGCATGATTTGTCTGTATCTAAGTCGTGAGTAAATGGTGATTCAAAACCCGGCTGAAGTGCTTTGTATCTATCGACCAAAACCGCCGATAAACTCTCAACAATCCAACCGAAAATCGTAACGGCTGATAACGTTTGGGCTGCAAGCAGCGGAGTTGCCGGGGCGATTGGCGCCCAACATACGGCCGGGTTTTTGGGCAAACTAAACCCAATTCGTCCAATCCGGTCATCTTAAAATAAAGAATCAGGATCGTCTACGTCTTCGGTGTCCAAATCGTCGTCGTCAGGCTCGAAATCGTCAGATTGGTCGTCAGTAAATGGTTCGCTTCGAGACGACCGCCGCGAGCCTTCGGCGATTTCTTCCGAAGCCGTATTGTCGAACGGACGCGTGACCAGATTGCCCTCTTCGTCGAGGTCGACAAGCATCTCGATCCGCTGTTGGGCGTCGTTGAGGGATTGATACGCGAGCTTCAAACTGGCGATCCCTTTTTCGTATTGCTCCAACGATTCGCTCAGCGAGAGGTTGCCGCCTTCAAGCCGTGCAACGGTTTGTTGGAGTTGCTCAAGCGATTCCTCGAAGGGAGGAACGGAGTCGGTTTTCTTTTTGGTTTTTTTCTTAGCCACGTAGGTTCTGTTTCATTTGAGTTCAATGGTAACCCGACTAGGTTGTGATTTTATTAGCCGTTTGGGCGATAGCCCCGGTTGAACTGCCATTAA